>NZ_CAUFYA010000077.1:0-11795 GCF_959596855.1 uncultured Butyricimonas sp. | reverse complement strand
ACTTTAACCGTTGTTGAAGAAGAGATGGTTCCCTTGATTCTGAAATACGTCAAGAATCTGGACGAGGTAAACAAAGAAAACGGAATCCGGGCTTTCGTCTGGGATATCACGGATATGTATTAAAAAAAGAGCCTTTCGGCTCTTTTTTTTGTTATTATGCCGAATAAATATTACATTTGGATGCATAATGACATTTTTATGAAAAAGCATCCCCTCCATATAACGATCTTTCTTTTATTATTCTTTATTTCAAATAGTTATGCTCAAAAGATTGATTTAATGCTACTCCCCACAGAAAAACGGGATAGTATTTTAGTAGAAATCGCTAAAAAAACGGTACTCAAACATGGACCGGATTATTACCGGGCAGACCGGGAAGTAAAGATTGACGGCAGCGGAGAAAGTTGGACAGGCTCGAAAGGGAAATTCCGTTTCTTTAGTGTTAGTTTTGCCAGCAAGCCGCGTGAAGAAGACCTTTGGTGTGATTACGCCGCGGAAGTATATATAAACATCGATACCCGAAAACCATTTTTTATCGCTTTTGGGAATGGCTATCGCGCCTATAATGAACCCGGACATTTTCAAGATACAATTATACCTTATCAGCAAAGACACGAGGTTCCTCTACCTCCCCTTCGCCCTATTCGTAATTCTCTCAATTTAGACGATCCGTTCTACTCGGATGATAGCAGAGATAGCACATTATCTTCATGGTGCCGTATTTTCATGGAAAAGTTTGCTCCCGAATATTACCGGAAAGATTACAAGCCGGAAATAACCAAAGGCATCAGTTTGGATGACGGGGGACGTTCTATAACAATTTCAGCAGCATACATCCCAAGAGATCCTCGTGAAGGACCAACAGACAAAGAGGAAAGAGAATTCGGCAGATACAAGTATTACATTGTATCCTATCTTTACGATGGCAGAGAAGAATATTTTTCTCGAAACTATTCGGCTCAAATAGAGATATGGGCAAAAACCAGCGAATTACGCCAAGTCAAATTCGGCAATGGGATCGAGATAAAATTAAGTGGCGCCCTTATGGAAGAAATCTCAGATACCCAGGGACGCAACAAATTCCTGCTTCCACTCATGCAAAGTGGTTTGGAATTAGATCCTCAACGGAAAAAAGTGCGGTTAGACTCTTTAGTTGCCAATACACGAGATTTATTGCTCCTGCAACTTAGTAAAGAAGCAGTATTAACAATAGGGCCGAGCTATTACCGAGAATACCAAAGGCCCTTGACCGATTCCACAACCATGGTAAACGTGGGACAAGGTGAAATGAAGCATTATTACCAAAAGTATCTTCCTCCAAAGATTTGTAGCAAAACATGGAAAGAACATGACAAAAATAAAAACAGGATGTATTACGAGGTAAACTTGTATCGCAATCCTCTCGAAGACAATCTAGAGAATAAAGAAGCTGCTAAAGTAAAAGTTTGGGCAGACACGGGAGATGTTTTCAGTATACATTTTGGCAATAACGTACTTGTTAATTTTGACGGTCTCGATTACCGGAAGATGAAAGAGATTGTTCCTTACCAAGACAGGAAATTAAAATAACAGATATAAAAAAAGTGGCCTAAGCCACTTTTTATTCGTCATTCTTCAACGACTTGAATCCCCTTCCAAGTATCTCCCGGGAGTCGATCACGTTGATAAAAGCATCCGGATCGATTTCACGAATACGATGACGCAAGATCATCATTTCACGACGGGTAAGAATCGTGTAAACAATTTCGCGAGATTCTCCTTTATAAGCACCGATTGCCGGAAGAATCGTCGCTCCGCGGTTGATGTCGTTCAAGATGATATTCTTGACTGTATCAACCTCTTTCGTCACGATCATCAAAGTCTTGTGCACGGAAGCACCTTCCACGATCAAGTCGATTACTTTACCTTCTATGAAGACAATAATCCAAGAGTACATCGGCAATTTCCAATCCCCGAAAGCCACCACGGTAGTTAAGGTAATCGTACAGTCGACGATAATTACCAATGTACCGAGAGAAATATGCGTGTACTTGTTCAAGATCATGGCGATGATATCCGATCCCCCGGAGGTAGCACGGGACTTAAAAATCATACCGATACCGATACCGTAAACGATACCACCGAAAATAGATGACAGCAAGGGTTCCTGAAGCATTGTACGCTCCGTGATACCGGGCTCCAACAAAGCATCAAAACCGTACGTCTGGTGGATCAACCACATGAAACTGGGGATAGCAAATGTACAGATCACTGTTTTAATTCCGAACTTCGCTCCCAGGAAATAAATTCCCAACAACAACAACGGGATGTCCATACAAAGGGCGGAAAGTTCTGTTCTCCAACCCCACAAATGATGGAATACCATTGACAAACCATAGGTGCCTCCCGGAGCAAAACCATAAGGCTCCGCAAACATCACTGCACCCACGGCAAACACGAAACAACCACCCAGCAACCAAGCATAAGTGATAAAGAAATCCTTAGAGAATAATTTCTCCTTAGTTACAAATCCCATACTAAATTCATTTATTATTCGACTTATTAATCGCACTCGTTAACGGCACAAAAGTACAACTTGTTTTCGACTTTTTACAACGTTTTCGCAGCTTGAAAAATTATTGTATTGCACTATATATCAATATGATACAAATAAAACAACTCGCATAATTATACAATCCGCTTCATAATTATACAAAAACCAAAAAAGTCCTTCAGAAATAATTTTCAATTCTCCATTTTCAATTTTCAATTATTTTCCCTACGTTTGTGAATGTATTGGAGAGTTAATGTTAGTCGTAACATTAGAAGGGAATCCCGTGAGAGTCGGGAACTGTACCCGCAGCTGTAAGCTTCATAACTTTAGTCTCTACTGCCACTGTCTGTACATAGATGGGAAGGCGACGAAAAGGAAGTAAGTCAGAAAACCTGCCAAGACGTAACTGTTTATGTGGCTTTCGGGAATTGAAGCTAGCAAGAGTTTTATTTCCAACAAGCATTGTTCTGTGAATAAGTGAGCACGTAATTGGATGTAAAATATCTCTGCCAACTTGTTTTACGTTGAATTTACAAGCTCACTTATTTTTATAGACTACCCGTAAAATTCTTTCACCAGCGACAAAATCGCATTCGGAACCAAGCCAGTAATATCTTTCTTTTGAATAATCATTTCCCGGATTTCTGTCGCGGACAAGGGAAACAAAGGAGCATCTATCATCCGCATTCCCGGGAATTGCCCGACAGTCACGTCTATTCCTAACCGGGGATACACGAAAATAGGGCAATGTTGCACGATCCAACGATAGTCTTTCCACTTCGTAAAATTCTCGACATTATCCCCACCAATGACCAAAACGAATTCCCGCCCCGGGTATTTCTCGAACAATAAATGCAGTGTATCCACCGTGTAAGAGGGTTTAGGCATGGTGAACTCAATGTCACAGGCTCGCATCCGGGGATCGTCGGCAATAGCTGCCTCAACAATTCGCAGACGGTCTGCCTCCAACAAAAGGAACCGATTGATTTTAAAAGGATTACAGGGACTGATAACAAACCATACCTCGTCGCACAATTTATTATCCAATAAATAGCGGGCAATTCCCACGTGACCGTTATGGATCGGGTTGAACGAACCGAAAAAAAGAGCCGTCACGGGCTGCCTGTATCCCTTTTCATCCTGCACCGCCATAACTATTTCAAAAAATCTCTTACCGCTTTTTCCGCCTGCTCCAGAGCACTTTCCAGCTTATCGTTCACTACGACGATATCAAATTTATCGGCAAAGGTCATTTCATATTCCGCTTTCGCCACCCGCTCCTCGATCTTCTCCGCGGAATCGGTACCCCGGGACTCTAATCGCTGACGTAAAACCTCCACGGATGGCGCTTGCACAAAAATAGAAAGAGCCCGTTCCCCGAATATCTTCTTGATATTCACGCCCCCGACAACATCCACGTCGAATACGACCGTATGCCCCTTCGCCCAAATCCTTTCCAACTCGCTCTTCAGTGTCCCGTAATAACAACCCGGATAAACCTGTTCCCACTCCAAAAAATCATCCTTATCGATCTTCTGTCTAAATTCATCCGTCGAAAAGAAATAATATTCCTTCCCATGCCGCTCTTCCCCTCTCGGCGATCTGCACGTCGCTGAAATCGAAAATTCCAATCCCAAACCCCGGGAGAGCAGATAATTCACAATAGTACTTTTCCCGGAACCACTGGGAGCTGAGAAAATAATCACTTTTTTCATTATTAATTATAAGTCTATAAGGTCCATAAAGTCCATAAGGTCTATAAGGTCCTTCTTTGTTAATCTAACATTTTTATAAAATTCGATAACATTTTGGAGATTCTTTCTGTTTCCAAAATCAAATCGGCACAAGTATTCTTTTCTATATAATCCAATTCTTTGGCTAATATTAACATTGAACGAACCTCTCCACAAGATCCTTTAGCAACAAAAAGGAAGTGCTTAAATTCTTTATCTGATCGACGTTCAAAACCTTCTGCAACATTATTCATGACAGAAACAGCAGCCCGTTGTATCTGATCTTTAAAACCATAGTCCTTTATTGGAGCCAACAATTTATAAATATTTTTTGTTAACTCCTTAGCTTTCTGCCAAGCAAGAATTTCTTCAAATCTCTCTATTTTCATGACCTTATGGACTTTATGGACCTTACAGACCTTACGGACTTATAACACATTAAGGCTCTGTTCTTTTATCTTTTCAAGTTCATCTTTCATGCGGACGACGAGCTTTTGAATGTCGTGATCGTTAGCCTTGGAACCCATGGTGTTGATTTCACGACCGATTTCTTGGGCTATAAATCCGAGTTTACGACCGGGAGCAACTTCTTTCTCGACAGTTTCGATAAAGTATTTACAATGGTTGGCAAGACGAACTTTCTCTTCCGTGATATCAAGTTTCTCAAGATAATAGATGATTTCCTGCTCTAAACGGTTCTCGTCGATATTTTTGATTTCGCCCCACTCTTTCATTTTGTCCTGCAAACGCTGTTTAATCGTCACCACGCGTTGTTTCTCGAAGCGGGGGACTTCGGCAGATAGACTCTTGATTAAATCTACACGTTTCAATATATCGGCAATCAATACCTTTCCCTCCTGTACGCGGAATTGATCCACGTCGGACAAGGCTTTCTCGATAGCACTTCTCAAAGCATTCCAAGCTTCCTCATCCAATTCATCCATCTTCACCTGCATGGTATCCGGGAAACGCATCACGGTTTGTAGTAATTCCC
The DNA here is from genome assembly GCF_959596855.1 of uncultured Butyricimonas sp. Lineage (NCBI taxonomy): Bacteria > Pseudomonadati > Bacteroidota > Bacteroidia > Bacteroidales > Odoribacteraceae > Butyricimonas > uncultured Butyricimonas sp. The sequence continues at coordinate 6,535 of NZ_CAUFYA010000077.1, read as the reverse complement.
CTTTATCTATCTCAATACCCAAAGACGAAGCCACCTCGTTCATCTGGTTGTAATATTGTTTCACCACCGCCTGATTCACCGCGACTCCTTTTTCTTCCTCCGCGTTATCAAAATAGATATACATATCCACCTTACCGCGTTCCAACACATTTTTAATCATATTCCGGATCTCGATATCTTTCTCCTTGTAAAGACTCGGGGTTCTAAGATTAATATCCAATTGCTTTGAATTCAAGCTTTTTACTTCGACAATTACTTTCTTCGTTCCGTAGTCTGCTGTTGCTTTACCGAAACCGGTCATTGATTTTATCATACGTTCTTGTTTTTTATACAAACATTTAAGCACAAAAGTAAGGCTTTTTTTGAAAACCGACGTCGAATATTTACCTTTGTTGAGTTTTAAACACTACATAATGGAAACAAATCGTCTCTCTACCTTCCAAAAAGGAGTTGTCGGCGTACAATTTCTTTTCGTCGCTTTCGGTTCTACCGTACTCGTTCCTCTACTTGTCGGGCTTGACCCGTCCACCGCGCTTCTCACGGCAGGAATCGGGACATTGCTTTTCCACCTTGTGACCAAAGGTATCGTACCTATCTTCCTCGGCAGTAGTTTCGCTTTTATCGCTCCCATCATAAAAGCCGCGGAATTGTACGGCATGGCAGGAGCTCTCTCCGGCATGGTTGCCGTGGGTGCGGTATATGGAGTCATGAGTCTGCTCGTCAAATGGCGAGGCACGGACTTTATAAAAAGACTGTTTCCCCCGATTGTTATCGGTCCGGTCATTATTCTGATCGGGTTATCTCTAGCCGGAGCCGGCGTGAAAATGGCTAGCGAGAATTGGATTCTTGCCCTAACCGCTCTCGTCACCGCTGTCGTTGTTTCTTTGAAAGGAAGAGGACTTTTAAAACTAATCCCTATTTTTTGCGGGATTATCGTGGGCTATCTCGTGGCATTTTTCTTTTATGGCATAGACACGACTCCCGTAAAGGAAGCCCCGTGGTTTTCCTTGCCTCAATTTATAACCCCGGATTTCTCGTGGGAAGCCATTCTGTTTATGATACCCGTGGCCATCGCTCCCGTCATCGAGCATATCGGGGATGTCTACGCCGTGAATAGCGTCACGGGCAAAGATTTTATCAAGAATCCCGGGTTACACCGCACCTTGCTGGGTGACGGTATTGCCTGTGTATTTGCCGGACTCATCGGCGGTCCCCCGGTAACAACTTACTCGGAAGTAACAGGCGCCGTTTCCTTGACGAAAGTAACCAGCCCGGCAGTCATCCGGATTGCCGCTGTTACAGGTATTATTTTCTCTATTTTCGGTAAAATAAGCGCTTTCTTGAAATCCATCCCCGCCCCCGTGCTGGGTGGTATCATGTTACTCCTTTTCGGCACTATCGCTTCACTGGGCATGAGCAACCTGATCCAAAACAAAGTGGATCTCTCGAAAACCAGAAATATGATTGTCGTTTCCCTCATCCTGACTTTCGGTATCGGCGGTGCCGCCTTCCAATGGGGCAACTTTTCCATGTCGGGAATCGGACTTGCCGCTTTACTCGGAGTCGTACTTAACTTGATTTTACCACAAGAAACCACGAAATAGAGTTTATAAAGTTCATAAGGTTTGTAAAGTTCATAAAGTTACGGGAGTCCTTCGGACAATATTTATCGGTAGCTTATGCTGCCGTAGATAAAGCGCCCGCAGTGTCTATATACTTTATAAACCTTATGAACTTTATAAACCGATCTATTCTTAACAATTAAGTATCTGTGCTGTAACAAAAGATTCACAATATCAGCGGAAATTGCGGTCGTAAAAAGATAGAAAACAGATTACTTAAATGAATAGAAAATGAAAAACTTATTTCTAACAACAATTTTAATGTTAGCTGTTATTTTCAACAGCAACGCGACGAATGGGGAAACCACTCCCAACAAAAAAGTATCTATCTCGGGAGCCGGGGCTACCTTCCCTCTTCCGTTCTACAACCTAGCATTCAAGACCTATCAGGACAAAACCGGGAATTCCGTCACTTACGGGGGAATCGGCAGCGGTGGAGGTATCCGCAGCCTGAAAGATAAAATCGTGGATTTCGGAGGTTCGGATGCTTACCTTTCAGACAAAGAAATGAGCGAAATGCCCGCCGCGGTGATCCACATCCCGACTTGTATGGGAGCCGTGGTGTTAGCCTACAATCTTCCGGGAGTAGATAATCTGAAATTAACCGGAGAGATAGTGGCAGACATTTACATGGGTAAAATCACCAAATGGAACGACAGCCGCATTACCGCTATCAACCCCGGAGTAAATTTACCCGACAAAGACATGAGTCCCGTGTATCGCTCAGACGGTAGTGGAACCACTTTCGTGTTCAGTGACTATATGACCAAAATCAGCCCGGAATGGGCAGAAAAAATCGGTACCGGAAAATCATTGAAATGGCCGGCAGGAATGGCAGCTAAAGGCAATCCGGGTGTTGCCGGGGTAATCAGCCAGACCGTGGGTTCTATCGGTTACGTGGGTTCCGAGTACGCCTTTGCCATGAAAATCCAATTCGCGCAAATGAAAAATGCAGCCGGAAAGTTCATCAACCCGAACACGGAAAGTATCTCCGCCGCCGCCAAAGGAGACATGCCCGCCGACACCCGCACGATGATTACCAATTCCACCGCACCGGATGCTTACCCGATCAGCTGCTTTACATGGATTCTCCTGTACAAGGAACAAGCCTATGCCAACAGGAGTCTGGCACAAGCAGAAGAAACGCTAAAACTTTTAGATTGGATGTCAGATTCGGAAGCACAATCCATGACCTCGAAAGTAAACTACTCCCCGCTTCCCTCCAAAGCCGTGAAGAACGCAAAAGCATTACTGAAGTCGGTTACCTATAATGGAAAACCGATTTTATAATAAATCCACACGATACCATATCTCAAAGAGAGTATCTCTGTCATCAAGATACTCTCTTTTTTTATAACAAGAAAATCACTATCTTTGCACCCTAATTTAGAGTTTTACACCCGAATGAAGAACATTAGAAATTTCTGTATTATAGCGCATATTGATCATGGCAAGAGTACTCTTGCCGACCGTTTGTTGGAAACGACAGGGACTGTCGTGGGGAAAGATTTGCAAGCACAAGTGCTTGACGATATGGACTTGGAGCGAGAACGGGGAATTACCATCAAGAGCCATGCTATACAGATGGACTACAATTATAAAGGCGAAAAATACGTCCTTAACTTGATTGATACCCCGGGACACGTGGACTTCTCGTACGAGGTTTCACGCTCGATAGCCGCTTGCGAAGGAGCTTTACTGATCGTGGATGCCACTCAGGGGATTCAAGCACAGACGATATCGAACCTCTATCTTGCCATCGACAATAATCTGGAGATCATTCCGGTGCTCAATAAAATGGATATGCCGAACGCCATGCCCGAAGAGGTAAAGGACCAGATCGAGGAATTGCTCGGTTGCGACCGGGAAGATATCCTTGAGGCTAGCGGAAAAACGGGATTGGGTGTGGACAAAATTCTGGAAGCCGTGGTCGAACGGATTCCGGCTCCCACGGGAGATCCGGACGCTCCCCTTCAAGCTCTGGTTTTCGACTCGGAATTCAATTCATTCCGGGGGATTATTACCTATTGCCGGATCATGAACGGCAGCTTGAAGAAAGGTGATAAAGTGAAATTTGTCAGTACAGCCAAAGAGTACGATGCTGACGAGATTGGAGTATTGCGTCTGGAACAGGAACCCCGTAACGAGTTATGCACCGGGGACGTCGGATATATTATCTCGGGAATTAAAACTTCGTCTGAAGTAAAAGTCGGTGATACCATCACCCATGTCAGTCGCCCGTGTGAAACCGCCATCGAGGGATTCAAAGAGGTGAAACCCATGGTTTTCGCCGGAATTTATCCCATAGATTCGGAAGATTACGAAGACTTGCGTGCCTCCATCGAGAAATTGCAATTAAACGATGCCTCGTTAACCTTTGAGCCGGAATCTTCTGCCGCCTTGGGCTTCGGGTTCCGTTGCGGATTCTTGGGCATGCTGCACATGGAAATCGTGCAGGAACGCCTCGACCGCGAGTTCGACATGAACGTTATCACCACGGTTCCCAACGTAATGTATATCGCCCACACCACGAAAGGCGAATCCTTCGAGATGCACAACCCCTCGGATATGCCGTCACCTACCGTACTGGATTATATCGAGGAACCTTATATCAAGGCACAAATCATCACCCCCACGGATTATATCGGACAAATCATGACGCTTTGTCTCGGTAAACGCGGGATACTGATAAAGCAACATTACCTGACCGGAAATCGTATCGAGTTGAATTACGAGATGCCACTGGCTGAAATCGTCTTCGATTTCTATGACAAACTGAAAAGTATCACGAAAGGATATGCCTCTTTCGACTATTTCCAGATCGGCTATCGTCGGGCAAATCTGGTGAAACTGGATATCCTGCTCAACGGTGAATCCGTGGACGCCCTGTCCGCCCTTATCCATTTCGACAATGCTTACTCCTTCGGGAAGCGCATTTGCGAGAAATTGAAAGAACTGATTCCCCGCCAGCAATTCGATATCGCCATACAGGCTGCTATTGGAGCGAAGATTATATCTCGCGAAACAATCAAGGCCGTTCGCAAGGACGTGACGGCAAAATGCTACGGTGGTGATATCTCCCGTAAACGTAAACTATTGGAAAAACAGAAAAAAGGAAAGAAGCGAATGAAACAAATCGGTAACGTCGAAGTGCCGCAGAAAGCATTCCTTGCCGTACTGAAACTGGATTAGAAAATAAGAGGTGTGTTTGGACACACCTCTAGTCTGTAATGTCCATAAAGTCGAGCCTCCGGCTCCTAAAGTCCATAAAGTCCACAATTCAATAACAAAATGATATACAATATCATAAATTAGGACTCTCAATACATTTGACCTTACAACAATTATGGACTTTCAGACCTTATGGACGCAAGGGCGTGTTTTGACACGACCTCCTTTTATTTTCTAAACCAACCCTTTAGCATCCCGATAGCCCGGTGTTTCGTGTTATACACGGTACGAATACTCATCCGTAACTTCTCGGCTATCTCTTCCGCCTCGAAACCCGACAGATAAAGTTTCATCACTTTCCCCCCGGGATCAGGAATCCGCTCGACATATTCCAACAATGAAGCCCCCAGTTCACTTTCCACGATATCATTCTCAAAACCGCCATTCAATTCTGCCACATTTTTATATTTCCGCTCCACTTCCAAATGATTCACGTAATTCCTGTAACCATTTTTGATCGCAACAAACAGGAAAGCCTTTATTTTCAAAAAACTGTCAAAAGTAATATCCGTCCGCTCCCAGAGATTACAGAACACATCCTGCACCACATCATCCGGTTCCATTGAAGTAGTCGCGTAAAGACGCCTAGCGTAAGTATGAAGTTCCGTGAAATATTTCATATACACGGAAGTAAAAGCCGAAGTATCACGTCGATTAAAACGTGTTAACAAAACCGTAAGCTCATCATCATTCCTGCAAGGATCCATACACGACACTTTGATATTTTCCTCCTCAAAGTTAGAAAAAAATTACAAATCTCATAGTATCTATACAAGTTATTCCAAAATTATACTATTCTCGTTTCTTCCATCGTCGCTTCACCCAAGCCACTGCTATCGAACTCACGATTCCTCCCACGATACTAACCATGCCGGCAAACAAGTGATCTGCCACCTGCGACAACACCGAGTTAAAACTCAACGTTGTAAACATTCCTATCACAAAATAATCCATACAATTGAAAATTGAAAGTTAAAAACAAAAGGGCTCCAGCCGCCCAAAAGCGAAGCCCCGTGCGGCTGGAATCACCCAATCTAAAATCAGAAATCAAGAAATCAGTAAGCTGTCCGACGCCCTTTTCCCGTTTTTCAACGTGGCAAAACAATACACCTTCACGTTCGTGTTGTCCCACTCTTCCGGGAGCGCACAACTCGTGCTGCCACTCTCGCCACGCTCCCTCAACACCACCAGTCTCGCCCGTCCCCGTGTCGTCTCGTACAATACACCATACACCTTGTCCTCCGCGGAAGCGTACCCGTCCTCCTCTTCCTGTACTTCCTGCGTGAACTGGTACTTCTTACTCTCCTCGTCGTACGTTACCGTTACCTTCGGCGGATTCACCAACCCGGTAGCTACCAGCAATTTCTCAAAATCTACTGTCGCCACGTTCTTCTCGTCCACCGTTACGGCTTTCTGATTCGACGCCACGAACGCATTCGACGTCGTCCCCTTCCCGATCCCCACGAAGCCTTTCTGCACGATCGGCAATAGACTCTGGGATAGCTGTACTAACGTTTTCATCCTCGCCCGCTGTGCCAAAGCCTCCGGCGTCGGGTTATCCTTCCGGGAGAATATCTTCGCCTTCGCGATGTTCTTCTTCCTCGTGTAACACAACGTGATGTTACCTACTGATTTTCTCGCTTTACCTAACAAATAAGAATTAAATTCTGCCATAAAATAAT
>NZ_CAUFYA010000076.1:0-12650 GCF_959596855.1 uncultured Butyricimonas sp. | reverse complement strand
TATTGATTAAATCAAGATGCGAAGGTATAACTATTTTCCAAAAAAACGACAAATGCCTCCCTCATTTTATCTGAATAACTTGAAAAAAAGAGAAACATGATATATTTCGTCCGTTTTTTTATTGGATTTGTTTTTTTAATGTGTAGTTTTGCCTACTGATTTCGTGAAATGATGATAAATTGATACGAAGAATAATAATAAACTTTAGTTAAATAAACAAGTATGAGAACATTTAATTTATTGGTTCTGGCTATTTTAGGCTTATTCATTACAGCATGTGATGATGATGATCATTTAGGAGACTGGTCAAAGGCAACTCAATTCAGTGGTGCTCCCCGTCAGTCTTCAGTTTGTTTTGAATATGGAGAAGGCGAAAATAAAGTAGTATTCGTTGGGTTGGGGTATGGAGCGCGAGGTGAAGAATTCAGCGATATGTATGTTTTTGAAAATAGGTCTTGGAAAGAAGTGGTTTTCCCAGAAGGAAAAGGATTTCCGGCAGATGAAAACCCGGGACCTGATGATACAAATCCAGACAAAACGTATAAGAATGGTAATGGTCGTCATTCTGCTGTTGCTTTCGTGATTGGAAAATACGCTTACGTGGGAACTGGATATGTAAGTACATATACGGGTGCAACAACTTCTCCTGAAAGTAGAGTTAGAACGTATTTTAAAGATTTCTATCGTTTTAACATGGAAACTCGTGAATGGGATTCTAAAGAGGATTTTTACACTGAGTTGCCAGTGGGTGCGTTAGGACGTCGTGATGCCGTGGCGTTTAGTGATGGCACTTACGGGTACGTGGGAACAGGAGCCGGTGAAAATGACCGTGTGTTCAAGGATTTTTATCGTTTTGACCCGAATGGAAATGGAGGAAAAGGCGAGTGGACTGAAATTGATTTCATCGGTGAAGCTCGTTATGGCGGTACGGCTTTCGTGATTAACGATGCCGCTTATGTTTGTTTAGGTGCATCTACCATGGGAGCCGGTAGCGGGGGAATGGTGTATGATGTTTCTAAATTTGATTTTAAAACAAAGAGTTGGAGTCCGATGCAGGCTTTGACGGATAAACCGGGAGTTAAACAAGATAAGGATTATCCTCGTATTCCTCGTAGATACGCTGTATCTTTTATTTCAGATAAAGGTTCTAATGGAAAAGCTTATGCTTATATAGCAACAGGAATTGGAAGTAATTCAAACACGGTTTGGAGATATAACCATGAAAAGGATCAATGGCATCAGATGGAAAGTCTTCCTTCTACATATTATGCAACGGTTGTAGGTGCAGTTGGTTTTACAGTTGATGGTTATGGCTTTTTCTCCTTAGGTGCTGCTACTATTGATGCCAATAGTGGGTTTATGGCTGATACTTGGAGATTTATTCCGGATGTGAAAGAAGATCGTGCAAATGATTATGCTGTGGATAACAACTTCTAATGTAGAATATTTTTTACAAGGTTAATAGAGGGTGTACTTAATACACCCTCTATTTTTTTGAGTAATGTTATGACAAAGTTGTTTGGTTAAAGCATTTTATCATGAATTTTTGGAAACAGAAAGGGTGTGTGGATATTTTTCTTGTCAACAAAGCATATGTTAAAACAGAAAAGCCGTACTGAAGCCGTGGTAAATTCGGTGTAATAATCTCTCCCGTTCGTTTGTGTCTTGTTCCCACTCTTATGTTGCTATAATCTTTTATATGCCAACATAACAGGGGAAATGGAGCGAGAACGGAAAAGGAGGATTATTAGGGATAATCTTCTCCGGTTTTACAGTGGATTTTCTGTATATTCAGGAGCATTCAATCCTAATCCTATCCTAATAATACTTCATGTCGCTTACTGGTTACTTTATTTACTGTTTCATCCCCAGTCGAGAAGGGTGACGCAAGGGATGTACTAGCGGGTGGTAAGTGCCGAGAGGTATTATTGGGGTAGGAGTACCTTAGGTTATTGCCGGATAAACGGATGTGTTGTGTTTGAACAAAAATGCCGGAATAGAAAAGTAGAATGACTCAACAGATAAGTTCTCCTGTTCATTTATTTCCCGTTTTTATTTCGTTGTTGCCTCAATGTTTACTGTCGCAACATCGGGGCAACAACGAAACAAGAACGAGAGAAGGACTCGTTCGGTTTATTTATCCATTTTTATTGGTGAGGTATTTATTAGATACATGTGCTAGTAAGAATTTTTATTATCTTTATGCCCCAAATATTGATATTATTCCGGATGAAGAAGTTTAGTATTATTATATTTTTCTGTTTGGCGACCTTGGGAGTGTCGGCACAGTGGAACACGGCGAATATGTTGCGCGCGGGGAAGAGTGCGATCATGTTTGATGATTACGTGAGTGCGATAGAGAATTTCAACAATATCCTTCGGGTGAAGCCTCGTTTATCGGAACCGTATTTTTTCCGGGGATTGGCGAAGCTGAACTTGGACGATTTCGAGGGTGCGATACGGGATTACACGGAGGCGATAGAGTTGAACCCGAATTATTTCCATGCTTACATGTACCGGGGTATCGCTTACCACAACATGAAGCGGTACGAGGATGCCATGAATGATTACAACACGGCTATCTCGATTAACCCGGGAGAGGCATACGTTTATGCCAACCGGGCGATAACGGAGGCGGATATGGGTGACTACAAGAGCGCGGAGAAAGATTATTCGAAGGCGTTGATTATAGATAAAGAGTTGTTGCCGGCTTACCTGAATCGCGCGATTATGCGGGAGAAGCTGGACGATTGGGAGGGAGCTATCGAGGATTGCAATATGGCGATCAAATTGAATATGTTCTCGGATGATGCTTACGGGTTGCGGGGCTACTTGCATTTTAAAGAGAAAAAGTATCATGATGCTATCGAGGATTATAATAAGGCGTTGAAGATTAACCCGCAGAACAAGCGTATATTAATGAGCCGCGCCATCACGTGGTACGAGATGAAAAAATTCCCGGAGGCGATGGAAGATTATACTGCCGTGTTGAAGGTGGATAGCACCTATGCTTACGCTTATTACAACCGGGCATTGTTGAGAGCGGAGATCGGGGAGACGAATAAGGCTATTGATGATCTCGATCAAGTGTTGGAGATGAACCCGGATAATATATTGATTTATTTTAACCGGGGATTGTTGAAAATGGAGATTCGGGATTATACCGGAGCTTACAATGACTTCTCTGAAAGTATCTCGCTGTATCCTGATTTCGTGAAAGCTTATCTGGCAAGAGCCGCGGTGAGCGGTGAGATGGACGATTTCGCTTCAGCCCGACAGGACAGGTATAAAGCGGAGGAGATCATGGATCGCTACAAGAGGATGCAAGAGGGGGATAAAAACGCGTTGGTTGATACGACGGAAAATTTCCGGCGGTTGATAGATATAAACTCCCGGGATGATCGGATGAAGGACGTGATCAACGGGCGTATACAGGATAGAAACGTGATTATCGAGTTACAGGATATGTTTGTCGTGCAATATTTGGCTTTAGATACCTTGCGCAAAGGGAAAGTGCAGTATTTCGACAAGCGGATTATGAAGTTTAACCAAGAGCATAATTATAACCCGGCGTTGACGATATCCAACAAACGCTTCGATTACCCGAGGGAATTCGAGGATGAGTATATTGAAACGTTATCTTCCAAGATTCGGAAGAACAGAAGTGACGTGGACGCGTTGCTGTTGAGAGGTTCGTTGTACTTGAACCGCGGGGATTACACGAAGGCCATAGAGGATTTCAAGACGGTAGTGGAACGTGACCCGAAACATTTGTTCGCTTTAATGAATTTGGCTAGTGCACGGGCGAAAATGTACGATTATATCGAGTCGATTGAAGAAAAGACTTCTCGTGTGGTGGGTGAGGAAGAGAAAGTGAAACGCGTGGTGGATTATTCACTCGTGCTGGAAGGTAATAATAAGTGTCTGGAGATTGATCCGGATTTCGCTTTTGCCATGTTCAATATTGCTAACGTGTATGCCAAGAGCGGGAAGATAAAAGAGGCTATCGATATGTACACGAAAGTCTTGGAACTGGATAAAGATATTGCCGAAGCTTATTTTAACCGCGGGTTATTGCATATCTATCAAGGAGATAAAAGTGCTGCCAACGTGGATTTGAGTAAGGCGGGCGAACTTGGGCTGACGGATGCTTACAGTATTATCAAACGTTATTGTTCCGTGGAGGAGTAATAACGTTTGATAAGTTGCAGGTTGAATTTGCCTGCGACAAGTTGCAGGTTACAGGTTATTTTTGTTAATCACCGAATCCTTCAATCTAAAATCGTAAATCTAAAATCTAAAATCGTTTAATTCTCCACTCTTTCGGGTAATAGTTGTTCAGGCGATTGCCGGCTTCTTTTACCCAGCCGAGTGCGATGCCTTGGTACATGATTAAAACCCACGCTCCTCTTGGGGCATCGAAACGAATGTCTTCCTTGCGTAAGTATTGGAGGGCGGTGGGGAGGTCTACTTCTTGGCGGGTGATGTGCTGTATCTGAAGATTGTGGAGCATAGCCAACGAATGTGCCGGGCGTGTTGTGCCTTTGACGGATTCGCCTATCTCGCAACCTTTGTAGATAACGCCCGCTTTGGATTCCAGATATTGGATGAATTCCGCGTGACGGGCGGGGATAATGCCGAGCGTGCTTCCTGCCAGATAGGGCGTGTGGTTCGCGATATCCGGTAAAAGCGGCAAGATGTCGGTCGGGAGTTTGGGCGTCTGGTTTTGAGAACTCCGTTTTTCCTTTTTCAAGGTAAACGGTTGTCCGTCTTTTTTTCGGATAACACCCATGAATAAACCTTCTCCGGCAGATTTATGGGGATAGAAATGATAGCCGTGAACGGATGTCGGGGTGGGGATTATTCCCGGGTAGTCGTGTTGGACTTCGACGGATTCGGCCTCGAAATTGTCGAGTACCCATGAAAGCATGTCTTCGTTTTCGCCGGGATTGTAGGTACAGGTGCTGTACACCAGATAACCTTCGGGTGCAAGGGCATCCCATATGTCCGCTATAATCCGTTTTTGTCGTTCTTCACACAGGCGCAGGTTGTTTTCGCTCCATTCCTCGATGGCTTTTTCATCTTTCCTGAACATGCCTTCGCCGGAGCAGGGGGCATCTACCAGAATGATGTCGAACGCTCCTTTCATCCCCGAGAAACGAGCGGGGTCACTGTTCGTGACCACGATATTATCGAATCCCCATTTTATAATGTTTTCTTTTAATATGGAGGCTCTTGATTTGATTACCTCGTTGGAAACCAGCAGGGAGCCTGTCGGGAGATTGGCTGCCAACAGTGTTGATTTTCCCCCGGGAGCGGCACATAGATCCAGTACCCGGAGGGGCTTATCCACGGCGATTTGCCGAAACACGAACTGTAGAAACATGGAAGAGGCTTCCTGCACGTAATAGACACCGCCATGCAAATAAGGATCAAGCGTGTAGACCGGACGTTCTCTCAAATAGTAGGCATCGGAACACCACGGTACTTGCCCGTCAATTAATTCGGGGAAAGGAAGGGGTGTTACTGTCTTCGCTGGGTTTACCCGGATTGTTGCCGGAGAGGGGGAGTTTAACGCTTCAAAAAAAACTTCCGACTCGTTCCCCATGATTCGGTTCATGCGCTCGATAAATGCTGGTGGTAATGAAATCATAAACATTTTGGATTATGGCGACAAATTTAATGATTTATTTGTTGATATGTTTTAACTTTGCCGGGAAGAGTTTAGTTATTGTAGATATAAAGATTTTATATACTTCGTTCGGGATAAGAAGAAGGGGAGAAGGAGGCGAGGAATGCGAGTAGGCTGAATTTGAAAATTAAAATTAGAAGACAGTGGAGATTTACGAGAATTTTAATTTAAGGGAATATAATACATTTCATATAGATGCGGCGTGTAAGTATTTCGTGAGATGCGAGAAGGAAGAGGATTTGCTGGAGTTTGTCGGCTCTTACGAGTTGAAGCCCGAGGAAGTGTTGATTTTGGGAGGCGGGAGTAATTTTCTTTTCACGGAAGACTTTGATGGGGTTGTTTTTTACCCGATGATGCAGGGGTACGAGATTGTGGAGGAAAATGAACACGACGTTCTCGTGCGCGTGGGGAGTGGTGTCATTTGGGACGATTTCGTGGCTTGGGCGGTAGAACACGGCTACGGGGGAATAGAGAATCTTTCCTTGATTCCCGGGCATGTCGGGGCTACTCCGGTACAGAATATCGGGGCTTACGGGGTGGAAGCGGGAGAGTGCATCGCGATGGTGGAGGCGGTGGATATCGTGAAGGCCGAGAAAGTGAAGTTCGACGCTGCCGAGTGTCGGTTCGGTTACCGGGATTCGATATTTAAACACGAGTGGAAGAACCGCCACGTGGTGACTTACGTGACATTTCGACTGACGAGGCAACCTGTTTTCCGGTTGCAGTATGGAAGTGTGCGGGATGAAGTAACCCGCGCGGGAGAAGTTACGTTAAAGGCAGTACGGGAGGCAATTATACGGATACGGGAGGCAAAGTTGCCTGATGTGAACGTGTTACCGAATGCCGGAAGTTTTTTTAAAAATCCGGTAGTTGAACGAAAAGCGGCAGATGCCCTATTGGCGGAGAACCCGGGGATGCCGATTTATCCGGTGGATGATGAGCATGTGAAATTAGCCGCGGGATGGTTGATAGAGATATCCGGATGGAAGGGGAAAGGCATCGGGAATGCCGCCGTACATGACAGGCAGGCTCTTGTGCTAGTGAATAAAGGAGGGGCAAGTGGCATAGAAATTGCTCACTTGGCTAACGAAATAAAGAAATCCGTGTTTCTCAAATTCGGAGTTTGGTTGGAGCCGGAAGTCTATGTTATTTAGTGATTTATGATTTACGATTTTTGATTTGAAAAAAAATTAAATCAGTGAGCGTTAGCCTTGTGTGGCAGGAATCTAAAATCTAAAATTTAAAATCTAAAATTAAAATGGTGAAGTATTCGGAAGAAATAAAGATTCGGGGGCATTACACGGATTTGCAAGGACGTTTGATAGTGAAGTCGCTTTGCGATTTGTTTAATGATGTGGCGAACGGGCAGACTTTGTTATTGGGGTTTGATGTGCCCACGTTGAATACCCAAGGATTGACATGGATGCTGCATAAGTTGCGTATTATCGTGAACCGAATGCCGGAGCAGGAGGAAATCGTGACGTTGGAAACGTGGCCTTCCGGTATTGACCGTTTGTTTGCCCTTCGCGATTTCAGCATGTTCTCGGGAAAAGGAGATCTCTTGATTCGTGCGACTTCGGAATGGATGGTGATAGATATCAATCGTCGTCGTCCGGTACGATTGCCCGCGTGTGTCACCGAGAATGCCGCTTCCTGCGTGGATGTCGTTCGGGAAATTCCTTTTGAGTTGGATACTAAAAATATGCCGGAGGAATACGAAAATTCCCGTTGCTTCACGGCGACATACGATAATATTGATTTTAACAAACATGTGACACAAGCAACGTACGTGCGTTGGGTAACGAATTCGTTATCTTACGTGTTTTTGAAAGAGCATGGATTAAGGGAGTTGGAGATTGTTTACGAGCACGAGGTGCTGCCGGATAGCAGAGTCAACGCGGAAAACCACGTGACTGAAGATGATGGAAAAGTGAAGGTTTATCATCGGGTGAGAAATGAAGCAGGCGATAAGACTCATTGCTTTGCCGTTAGCACGTGGGAAAAAAATCTTGATTAAAAAATTGCCGAGTTTTTTCTTTGTAAGGATAAAATGTGTATATTTGCACCGTCAAAAGAAAAATGCCCAGGTGGTGAAATTGGTATACACGCTACTTTGAGGTGGTAGTGGCCGTTCGGCTGTGCAAGTTCGAGTCTTGTTCTGGGCACCATGAAAGGAAACCGATATGGGAGTATCGGTTTCCTTTTTTTAATATAAAGCGTTATGAAAGAGCAGATAATAGAACTATTCGAGCGTTACAAGGGAGGAGCTGATTATCACGTGGAAGCGCTTCCGCTTTCAGGTTCCAGTAGAAAATACTATCGGATTCAAGATAGCGAGGGAAGTTACGTGGGGGTATATCACGAAAACTTGCGGGAGAATAAGTTGTTTATAGACTTCACGCGTCATTTTAAAACGAAAGATTTGCATGTCCCGGAAGTTTATCGGGTGTCGGATGACGGGAAGGTTTACTTGCAACAGGATTTGGGACGTGACATGTTACTGGATGTCGTGGAGCGGGAACGGGAAGGCGAGATGTTGAACGAACACGCGATGAACCTGTACCGGAAAGCGTTGGACGAGTTGTTGCGGTTTCAGCTGTTCGGACACGAGGGGTTGGATTACACGGGTTGTTTGCCTCGCCCTGTTTTTGATGAACGTTGCATCCGTTGGGACTTGAATTACTTTAAATATTGTTTTTTGCGTTTGGCGGGAGTCGAGGCGGACGAGGATAAATTGGAAGATGATTTTGAACTTCTGACAAAAACATTATTGGTCGCAGACACTGGACACTTTATGTTTCGGGATTTTCAATCCAGAAATATCATGGTGCTTCGGGATGAGGTGTATTTTATCGACTATCAAGGTGGTCGGCAAGGAGCGCTGCACTATGATGTTGCCTCGTTGCTTTATGATGCCGTGGTGAAAATGCCGGAAAGGCAGAAAGAAGAATTATTGGATTATTATATAGGGAATCTGGAGGTATTCGATAAAGATACAAGATTTCGTGATTTGTATTATCATTTCGTTTTAATTCGTTTGTTACAAGCGATGGGAGCGTTCGGTTTACGGGGCTTGCACGAGGGGAAACGGCATTTTGTCGATTCCATTATTCCGGGATTGCAAGGAATTAGCCGTTTGTTCGAGAGTGGAAAGTTGGGTGAGGATTATCCCGAGATTCGGCGAGTTATAGGAATGGCTTTTGAAAAATACTTTGTACCTTCGCGTGTTGAAATAAATGAATAACTATTAAATATAAAACAGATATGAGTACTGTTGCAGAACAAGTAGCGTCACATTTGCTACAAATCAAAGCGATAAAATTAGAGCCTAATCATCCTTTCACTTGGGCATCCGGCTGGAAATCACCGATCTATTGTGATAATCGTAAGACTTTGTCTTACCCGGAGGTGCGGACTTACATTCGGGATCAGTTCGTGGAATTAATTCGCGCGAAATACCCGCAAGTCGAATTGATTGCCGGGGTGGCTACCGGGGCGATTGCACAGGGTGCGTTGGTGGCTCAAGAAATGGGATTGCCGTTCGTGTATATACGTTCTGCGGCGAAAAGTCATGGATTGGAAAATTTGATAGAAGGAGAGTATAAGGCCGGACAAAAAGTGGTCGTTGTCGAGGATTTGGTTTCAACCGGAGGTTCCAGTCTGCAAGCCGTGGAAGCGTTGCGGAATGCCGGTTGTGAAGTGTTGGGTATGGTGGCTATCTTTACTTACGGGTTCCAGAAAGCGATAGATAATTTTGCTAACGCTCATTGCGAGTTGGACACGTTGAGTAATTACAATGCCATGATCGATTTGGCACAGAAGAGCGGGTACGTGAAAGCGGAAGAAGTGGCAAAATTGAAGGAGTGGAGAGTTAGTCCGGAAACTTACAAATAATTTCGTGTATTTTAAATATTGAGTATATGGCTACACGAGTTGTTAGTGAGGTTCAAAAAATAAACAGTGCCATAGATGACGTGTATGCGTTTCTTTCCAATTTTGCCAAGTTCGGTTCAATGTTCGAAATGGCCGCCAAGATGGGTGCGGGGCAGCAACAGGGAATGCCGGAGATAGCCAGCAAGATAAAGGACGTGAGAACGACGGAAGATACTTGCACGTTTATGGTGGAAGGTCTTGGTGAAATGGGATTGCAGATCGTGGAGAGAGAGGAGTCGAAATTGATCAAGATCAAAGGAGATGGCAGAGTGCCTTTTGACTTCGACC
Source organism: uncultured Butyricimonas sp. (assembly GCF_959596855.1). Taxonomy (NCBI): domain Bacteria; kingdom Pseudomonadati; phylum Bacteroidota; class Bacteroidia; order Bacteroidales; family Odoribacteraceae; genus Butyricimonas; species uncultured Butyricimonas sp. Next base: position 2,737 of record NZ_CAUFYA010000076.1, on the reverse strand, counting down.
TGTGGATTCAATTGTTGAGTAACGGTCCTTACGATACACGTATGAAAATTACTTTTGAGGCAGAGTTGAATATGATGTTCAAGATGCTTTTGAAAGGTAAACTGGAAAAAGGTATCCAGCAGTTGGCGGAAGGCCTTGCAAAGATCCCTTACGGGTATATGAAATAAAGAAAAAGCTCTTCGATAACCGAAGAGCTTTTTTATTTATTTTGCTAAATCGTCAAAATCAATGTCATCAAATTCGTTTACCTCAACTTCTTCACTGATCTCCATTGTTTCTCCGTTAAGTGCTGCTTTGATATAAGCGACAGCTTCATCCAACCCTTCCGCGAATTTATCAAAGTCTTCCTTGTATAAAAAGATCTTGTGCTTTTCGTAATTTTGAGAACCGTCTTTATCAAATTTTTTCTTGCTCTCGGTAATCGTCAGATAGTAATCGTTATTACGAGTAGCTTTCACGTCAAAAAAATAAGTCCTTTTTCCCGCTCTCACCGGTTTTGAATAGATCTCGTCCCGATCATTCATTTCCATACCTTCATTCTTTTCGTAACCTTCCATGTTAAATTAAAATTTTAATTAGACTTTGCGCACCAAAAGTAGAAAAAATAAACCAACAACATCGTTTTTTGGAACTTTTTTTTACCTCTGTCTATCAATATCTTAGTTGTGTGAAAACGTTTGAGATTACACGTGTATGTTCTTTTGCTATATAAAATATTGATATATAACATATTATTGTGTATTTTAAAGGGAGCGTTTTACCGGAACGAAATAGAAATTATTGTACGGAAAGAATAAAAGCGTATCTTTGTAGTGTATAATTGTAAATATCAAGTAAACAATGGAAACAGTAGTAAGTGGAATCAGACCCACGGGTAATTTGCATCTGGGGAACTATTTTGGAGCGATGAAGAATTTTCTGAAAATGCAGGATGAGTACAAATGCTTCTTTTTTATTGCAGATTGGCACTCGTTGACGACACACCCTCACCCGGGGAACGTGGTGGAGAACGTGCGGAAGATTCTGGCAGAGTATCTGGCTTGCGGTTTGGATCCGGAAAAAGCTACCATTTACGTGCAAAGTGATATAAAAGAGATTTTGGAGTTATATCTCTTTTTAAATATGAATGCTTATCTCGGGGAGTTGGAACGTACTACCACGTTTAAGGAAAAAGCGCGCAAACAGCCGGATAACGTTAATGCCGGTTTGCTGACTTATCCTACTTTGATGGCTGCAGACATTATTATACACAAGGCACACAAAGTGCCGGTGGGTAAAGATCAGGAGCAAAACATGGAGATGGCGAGGAAATTCGCTCGTCGTTTCAACACGATATATGGGTATGAATTATTCCCGGAGCCGGCTTCATTCTCTTACACCGGGGAAGGAATAAAGATCCCGGGACTGGATGGTTCGGGGAAGATGGGAAAATCAGAGGGGAACGCGATTTATCTTATCGACGATGCCGCGACAATTCGCAAGAAAGTGATGAAAGCCGTTACCGATAGCGGACCCACGGAGCCGAATAGCGAGAAACCTGAAGTCATTCGCAATCTGTTCACGTTGTTGGAAATCATGTCCGCGAAAGACGTGTATGATTATTTTGACGAGAAATATAATAATTGCGAGATCCGTTATGGTGATTTGAAAAAGCAATTAGCGGAAGATATCGTTAATTTCTGTACCCCGATCAGGGAGCGGATTCTGGAATATGCCGCCAACACGGATTACTTGGATAAAGTAGCTGCCGATGGAGCCGAAAAAGCCCGTGCCAGTGCTTCTGCTACCATGAAAGAAGTGCGTAAACTTATCGGTTTTCGCTAGTAAATGACTAAAATTGAAAATTGAAGTGCATGTCATTTCCAATTTTCAATTTTCAATTTTCAATTGTATGTATGAGTATATAAAAGGGATTCTGGTTGAAGTAACTCCGGCGTGTGCTATCGTGGATTGCGGGGGAATAGGGTATTCTATTCATGTTTCGGTGAACACGTATTCGAAAATTGCCGCACAGTCGGAAGTGATGCTTTATATTCATCAGATTGTACGTGAAGACGCACATTTATTATATGGTTTCTTCTCGAAAGAAGAGAGAACGCTGTTCCGGGCTTTGATTTCCGTGTCCGGTATTGGAGCGAACACGGCAAACGTGATGTTGAGTTCTATGACGGTCGAGGAAATTACCGGGGCAATTCTCACGGAAAATGTGAACGCGATCAAGAGCGTGAAGGGAATAGGTATCAAGACTGCCCAGCGCGTGATTATTGAATTGAAAGATAAACTCGGAAAAGAGGGCGTTGCTGTCGAGAGTATTAATTTACCTTCAAGTGCCGTTAGGGAGGAAGCTCAAGCAGCGTTAGTGATGTTGGGTTTTGCTCGGGCACAGGTGGCTAAAACATTAGATAAAATTTTGGCTACTAATAGAGTGGAATCCGTGGAAGAGTTAATAAAATTGGCACTTAAGCATTTGTAATTAGGTCTCCCTCTCCCTTGCCCAACCTTTCCCTATGGTTGGGCTATACCATGAACGTAGCATAAACGTAGCATGTTCGTGGCATGAACGCATGTAAGCGTTTTTGATTCGATGGAGGAGAGTCTTTGCACGCTTGTTACCCTAGAGCAACGATAGACATCCCCCGGGGTGTTGTCGGGTTTGATGTTTCCAACGTGCTGCAATCTAGTCTGTTGTAAAAAACTTAAAAAATAGTGGTCAGAAAATTTGGAAAAAGGGAATTTC
>NZ_CAUFYA010000075.1:0-13192 GCF_959596855.1 uncultured Butyricimonas sp. | reverse complement strand
TAAAATCTAAAATCTAAAATAGATACATTTGTACCTGCGATATTCGATTAATTTCTATTCAAAATGATAACACGTATAAACAGTAAAAAGAACGAAAAGACGCGCGGTTCGCTTTCCCTTGGTTTCCTCAGAGATCCCCGGACCCGTGTAGTTGTAGGGTTGATATTCATGTTATTTTCCGTCTATCTTTTCGTGTCACTCGCGGGCTTTTTCTTCACGGGCGGCATGGATCAAAGCCTGGTAGACAAAGAAACACGGGAACTCGTCACGAATCCCGATATTGTCGTGGGGAATCCCGGCAGGAAGCTGGGCGCCTATCTCTCCGACTTGCTCGTGAACCGCTGGTTCGGCGTGTCTTCATTTATATTCTGCTACCTGCTGTTTATCATCGGTCTGGGCATCATGGGACGTCCGTTGAAAAGCCTCGGGAAGAAAATCATCCTTAGCTTCGTGCTTGTCATCTGGATCTCCTTATTACTAGGATATATCTTCAATTTCGTTCCATCCGGTTATGTCTTCCCCGGCGGGGCGCACGGTTATTTCGTGTGTTTCTGGTTAAATTCGTTTATCGGTGAAATCGGGACTCTTTTCCTTTTACTGGTATCGTTTGCCGTTATCCTGTTCTTCGGGTTTGAAAATGCCTTTAATAAATGCGTGACAATGGTCAAGGCTTATTTCGCCCGCAAGGCACAACGCAAAGAAGAGAGAAGGATGGCCAGAGAGGCCGCGGCAACCCAACGGGAAATGAAAACAGAACAGCCGGAAAACGAAACCGAGGACACAAACTTGTCTCCGGAAAATGAAATCATCACGGAAGCCCCGACAGAAGACGAGTTCTATTCCAATGTCACGGAAAAAGAGCCAATCGAAGAGGACCACACGGAAGAAATCACCTCTCTTGTAACCGTCAACAATCAAGTGGAATTACCGCTGAACGACGAAAACCGCGAGGACATCAGGCAAGACACGGAAACGATTACCCCACCGGCGACCGACGATATCGAATTAACCGTCATGGCGGACAAACTGGAAGAGCAATTGACCAAAAACCTGATGCCGGACACGGAATACGATCCGACATTGGATTTATCCAATTACCAGTACCCGCCACTGGATTTGCTGGAAGAATATGCCTCCAATGCCTCCAAGGTAACCGCCGAGGAACTGGAAGAAAACAAGAACACCATTGTCGAAACCTTACGGCAATATAAAATAGAAATCACTAAAATCAAGGCAACGATCGGTCCCACGGTCACTCTCTACGAGATTGTACCCGCCCCCGGTATCAAGATCTCCAAAATCAAAAACCTTGAAGATGACATCGCCTTAAGTTTGGCGGCATTAGGTATCCGCATTATCGCCCCGATCCCCGGGGCGGGAACAATCGGCATCGAGGTTCCCAACCAAAAGCCGGAAATCGTTTCCATGCGAGGTGTTATCGCTTCCAAGAAGTTCCAAGAATCCAAATACGCCCTTCCCGTCGCCTTAGGCCGTACCATCTCGAACGAGCCTTACACTTTCGACTTGGCTAAAATGCCCCACCTTTTGGTTGCCGGGGCAACGGGACAAGGTAAGTCCGTCGGCTTGAACGCGATTATCACCTCGTTATTGTACAAAAAACACCCGTCACAATTGAAGTTTGTCATGGTAGACCCGAAAAAAGTAGAATTAAGTATCTACTCGGTCATCGAGAAACATTTTCTTGCCAAACTCCCGGATGCGGAAGAAGCTATCATCACGGACAACGACAAGGTGGTCGCCACGCTCAACTCTTTGTGTATCGAGATGGACAGCCGTTACGACTTGTTGAAACTGGCTCACGTGAGAAATATCAAGGAATACAACGAGAAGTTCGTGAAACGGCAACTGAACCCGAACAACGGACACCGCTATCTACCTTATATCGTGGTCGTGGTCGACGAGTTTGCCGACTTGATCATGACCGCCGGAAAAGAGGTGGAACAACCGATTGCCCGTATAGCACAATTAGCCCGTGCCGTGGGAATACACATGATTATCGCTACGCAACGTCCCTCGACAAATATCATCACGGGTGTGATCAAGGCAAACTTCCCCGCGCGTGTAGCCTTTAAGGTTGCCTCCATGATAGACTCGCGCACGATTCTCGACTCACCAGGAGCGAACCAACTTATCGGTCGGGGAGATATGTTGATCTCCAAGGATAGCGAGATGGTACGCGTGCAATGTGCTTTTGTCGACACGCCGGAAGTGGATGCAGTCACGAAATTTATCGCCGACCAACAGGGATACCCGGAAGCCTACATGCTTCCCGAGTACGTTTCCGACACGGAGAACGGTATCAACAGTGACGTAGATCTAGGCATGAAAGACCCCTTGTTCGAGGAAGCTGCCCGTCTGGTTGTGAACACACAGCAAGGCTCGACTTCATCCATACAGCGTCGTTTCTCGATCGGCTACAACCGTGCCGGACGAATTATCGACCAACTGGAAGCCGCCGGAATCGTGGGTCCCTTCGAAGGCAGCAAAGCCCGTCAAGTACTGATTCCCGACGAGTACAGTCTGGAACATATACTTAAAACCGTCCAAGAACAATTTTAAAAATTTAGAATGAATACTATCTTGCTTCGGGAATCATACAATTTAAAATCTAAAATTTAAAATCCAAAATTAACACGTTATGTTTTTAGAGAAAGCGTACAGAGGAAACAACAAATGGTATTTTTACCTGCTCACGTTGATTATCGTTTTCGCGGCAGTGCAATTGGCATCCTTACCGCTCGCGTTGTATTACATTCTCAAAGACCCGCAAGCGGCCTTATCGGGAAATGCCAATAACCTGTTAGCCATCACGAACACGAACCTCGGGTTAGCTCTCATGCTGTTTACTTTCACGGCGGGAGTTATCGCTCTACTTCTTTGCGTAAAGTGGCTTCATCACAAACAACCCTTGGATATTCTCACGGGACGCAACCGCTTTGATATAAAACGTACTCTTTTCGGCGCCTTGATTTGGGGGATACTGTCATTCGTGTTACTGGGTGCGCAATACGGTTTCGGTGATACCTCCAACTTGGTTTTCCAATTCGAACCGTTCAATTTCTTCATGATGTGCATCGTAATCCTGATATTCATACCCTTTCAAGTCGCCTTTGAAGAATTTATCTTCCGGGGATACCTCATGCAAGGCAGCGTGCTACTTTTCAAATACAGGTGGGTAGCCTTACTGATCACGGGTTGCATATTCGGACTGCTTCATGCCAGCAATCCCGAGGTGGAACGTTTCGGGTTCTGGATTGCCATGCCGCAATATATCCTCATGGGACTGATTCTGGGATTCGTGGCCATCATGGACGACGGTCTTGAACTCGCCTTGGGATTACATTTATCAAACAATGTCATTTCATCCATCGTCGTAACGCACGAATCTTCCGCCCTGCAAACTCACGCCCTGTTCCGGGATATCAACCCGCAAGCCTCGCACATGGATACCCTCGTGATGCTTGCGTGCGGAATCATTTTCATTTGGGTATGTAACCGGAAATATAAATTCCTCTCGAAAATTAACCTGTGGGGAAAAGTGGAGCAACCGGATGAATCTTTCAACTCTTAAAATTTTCTTAATACTCGAGAGGGATTGATTACATTGCCAATAAAATAGTATCTTTGGCAGCGTTCAAAAAATAGAAATAATTAATTAATCAAATAAATCGAAGCTTCAACAAAATGAGAAAAATTACATCATTCATGTTTGTTTTCGTCTTTGCATTATCTTTCTTGGGTAACGCGCAAAACACGAAACAAGACCAACCGAAAGGATATCAATTCACGGATATCAAAAGATTACCGACAACTTCAGTAAAAGATCAAGCTCGTGCAGGTACTTGCTGGTCATGGTCAGGAATTTCTTTCTTCGAGTCTGAAATGATTCGCATGGGTAAAGAGCCTATCGATCTTTCTGCCATGTACATCGTAAGACACGCGTATAGCGACAAGGCCGACAAATTCGTTCGCTTGCATGGTAACATGAACTTTGCCGTGGGTGGAGCTTTTTGCGACGTGATGCACGTGATCAAAAATTACGGTATCGTTCCGATGGACGTGTACATGGGATTGAATTACGGCGAACCGAATCACGCTTTCGGTGAAATCGACGACGTTCTTGCCGGATATATCAATGCCGTGATCAAAAATTCAAACAAAAAATTGAGTACCGCGTGGAAAAACGGATATGAAGGTATTTTGGACGCGTATCTCGGTCCGGAACCTGAAAAATTCGAATACAAAGGAAAAGAATATACCCCGAGAACCTTCGCTGACGAGGTAGTAGGTTTGAACATGGACGACTACGTGAGCTTGACTTCATTCACTCACCACCCGTTCTATACCCAATTCGCTATCGAAGTACCCGACAACTGGTTGTGGGGATTGTCATACAACTTGCCGTTGGACGAACTAATCAAAGTTATGGACAACGCTATCGATAACGGGTACACTTTCGCGTGGGCTTCCGACGTGAGCGAGAAAGGATTCCAAACCGTTAACCCGGGAGTTGCCGTAGTACCGACCAACGACACGAAAGAGATGAGCGGTGCCGAGATTGCCAAATGGGAAGCTATGCCTAAAGGACAACAAACGGCAGACGCATTCAAACAAGGACCTGCCCCGGAAAAAGAAATCACCCAAGAATTAAGACAAAAAGAGTTCGACAACTATCTGACGACGGATGACCACGGTATGCACGTGATCGGTAAGGCAAAAGATCAAAACGGTACAGTTTACTTTATCGTAAAGAACTCTTGGAACAAGTACAATAAATTCGGGGGATATTTCTACGCTTCTTATCCTTTCATGAAATACAAAACGATGAACATCATCGTGCATAAAAACTCTATTCCGAAGGATATTAAAAAGAAACTTGGAATCAAATAAATCCTTTCTATCACACGGTAGAGAAAACCTATAAAAAAAAGGCTGTCATCCCTAGTGATTGACAGCCTTTTTTCATATTTTCGCGAAAATCAAAGTAAATCACATAAATTAAAATATACTATGAATTTAGCAAGAGAGATCAAGAAAGACATTTATTGGATTGGAGTCAATGACCGTAGAACTCATATTTTCGAGAATTATTGGCCGCTTCCCAAAGGTGTCGCTTACAACTCCTATATTATCGTGGATGAAAAAGTGGTTGTTATCGACACGATCGAAAGAAGCAAAATGGACGATTACGTCGAGAATATCGAGCAACTCCTTAACGGGCGGAAAGTGGATTATCTGGTGATAAACCACATGGAACCTGACCACACGGGAGCTATCAAAGCCCTGTTATGCTGCTACCCGGACGTGAAAATCATCGGCAACGCGAAAACGTTCCCCATGCTGAAAAACTTCTACGGCGTACACGAGAATCTTATAGAGGTAAAAGAAGGTGACTCTCTTGATTTGGGCAAACACAAACTGAACTTCTACATGGCGCCCATGCTCCATTGGCCGGAAACAATGGTAACTTTCGAATCCACGGAAGGTATCTTGTTCAGTGGCGATATTTTCGGGGCATTCGGAACTCTTGACGGCGGTATCTTTGACGATGAACTGGATTTGGATTACCTTGAAGAAGAAATTAGCCGCTATTACTCCAACATCGTCGGTAAATACGGTCAACCCGCACAGACTGCCTTAAAGAAACTGGGCGGACTTCCTATCAACATGGTTTGTGCCACCCACGGTCCCATCCGCCGTTCGCATATTGCAGAAATTGTAGCCAAATACGACAAGTGGAGCAAATATGAAACAGACAAAGGTGTTGTTATTGTCTTCAGTTCCATGTACGGAAATACCGAAAAGATGGCGGATGTCATCGCCCGTTTCCTCGCGGAGAGAGGTATCAAGAAAATCCGTATCCATGACGCTTCCAAAACACACCCGTCATATATTATCAACGATATTTTCCGTTATCGCGGGGTAATCTTCGGAAGCTGCGCGTATAACGGCAACGCTTTCCCGACAATGGAAACCCTTTTGACGGAACTCGAACACATGGGCGTGAAAAACCATGTAACGGCATTCTTCGCCGGAAAAGCATGGGCAGGCGGTGCAATGCCCCGTTTCAACCAGTTTGCCGAAAAGATCAAATGGGAAGTAGTCGCTCCCGCTTGTGAAGCATGCGGCTCCCCGAAAGACGATGATCTCGAAACTTGCCGCAATATCGCTTACGCGATGGCTGACAAGTTGGACGAGCTTTATTAAAAGACGAGTAGCCCATGAGCTACTCCTTTTTGCTACCTTCTTCCACGTTTCCCTATACCAAGAACGTAGCATCTTCGAAGCATGAACGTAGCAAAGACGCTCGGGAGCGTTTTTGCTACGTTCATGCTTCGAAGATAAAAAGATTATGCTGGCGAGCAATCGTCACCAATCATTGGACAATCCCTATTGTATCCCTTTTCCCGTACATCGCTTCGAGAATCTTTCTTCCCAACAAGGGACGATAATGTCCTTTCTCGTAATAATTGTGAACATCTGAAGTAAATTCGTTCACCCCGGAGAAGTCAAACACGTTCGCTGCACCGAATATGTCTTGCAGTTGTTTCAAATCGCTCGGGTTCAATCGGACTTGGTCATATTTCGGATTGATTAATATCTTGCAATTCGTACCGTGTTTCACGAAAATATCCCTCATCTCCGAAAGCATATCAAATTGTTTTTTCATGATAATCGACGGAGAAACTTTCCGTACCGTATCCCGCACGGGAAATTCTTTCTTGTGTCTTTCCCAGTACAACTCACCATAATCCGCTATCTCCTTTTCCCGCGGATTGTACACGTCATTCGACCTGCAATTCCGTTCCACCTCTTCCCTGTTGATCACTCCCCTCATGTAACGTTTATACCGTCCGGTAACACGATAATCCACGTAAGGCACCCAAAAATCGGGATTAAAAAACGTCTGCAAGAAACACATCTGAAACTCCCAGTTACTTTGCCCCGTCACTTCCGGGTGTAGGACATGGGTGGATATATTACCTATTTGTGTTTGTTTCAATGTCGCGTAATCCAACAGGATAATCATATTCGCAATAGAATCCTGCACCGCATCCAACGCCCGCACTTTTCTATATATATTCCCCAATCGCTCGGCACTACCGTAAAGACGGATAGCACGCCCTCCCGGTATATACTTCTCCCAATCCTTGGCTTGAAAAGCCATCGTGCAGGAGTTCCCTAAAAGGAAAGAATTATATTTCACGGAATCCCTTTGCATCCGGTAATATTGCCATCCCACGTATCCCTCGTTCACCGCCACCGGGGATTTATAATAATCTTTATACTCGTGCAAGACCTCGAAGGGATCGTCATAGAAATACAATCCCAATAAAGTAAGAAAGGGCAAAATCAGCAATACACATTTCAACAAAAATAAGGCAAACGTCTTCTTCATGGCTAAAATTGCAAATAGATAAAATCTTTACTCCCGAACTCGCCGAACACAAGGAAAAGGAATATAAATAAATAATAGATTCCCCAGCGAACCACTGCCCGTTGCCGACTGACAGCTTTCAACAAATCCCGTTTCGACATAAAATACTCGTACACGAACAAAAGAACAATGGCGGCAACCAGCACGATAATATCATGATCCGGCATTCCCATGCGAAGTTCTTTTATCCCGTGCGGCAGGCTCAACGATAAATGACTGAACATGTACCATACTTCCGACAGCGTATCCAACCTGAAAAACACGAGCGAGATAGCGAACAACAGGTAAGTCCTCACCACGGAATATACCCCGAACACGCTCTTACCCGTGAATTTCTCCAACTTTCCCCGGAATCCGGCAGCAAGCATCTCGTAACTGATATATAGTCCCTGTATCAAACCGTAGATTACGAAATTCCATCCCCCGCCGTGCCACAATCCCAACAGTACGAAAGTGATAATCAACGCGTAGACAATCCCCCACTGCCCCCAATAGCGTTTACTGGCGGCAATCGGCTGATAGAGATAATCCCTCACCCAAAAGGATAAGGTCATGTGCCATCTCCGCCAAAAATCCGTGATCGTTTTCGCCGTGAAAGGTCGATTAAAGTTAGGCGACAGCTTGTAACCAAATACCATCGCACCCCCTATCGCTATATCCGTGTAACCGGAAAAGTCCGCGTAAAGTTCTATCGGGTAAAGCAATCCCGCCAACAGCAACTGCACGCCGCTGGTACTCTCCACGGAACCCAATATATCGTTCAAGTAAGGAGCCAACCGATCGGCAATAATCATTTTCTTCATCAGACCGATACACATTAGCTTCACCCCGTAGGTCACGCCCTCGTAGTCAAAAGCCTTTCCCTCCTTCGACTGCGGCAGAAAATCCCCTGCCCTTTCGATTGGGCCCGACAGGAATTTCATGAAGAATAACATGTACAGCGTGAAATCCGGCAGGCTTCTCTCCGGATTCTCGTCACCCCAGTACACGTCTACCAAATAGGACAGTGCTTGAAAAGTGTAGAACGAGATTCCCAAGGGGAACAGGAAGCCTTTAGCAGAAAATTCAACCGAAATCCCGACCAATCCCAGCAACCATTGCAGGTTACTCTCGATAAATCCCAAATATTTGAACACCGCCAGAAAAAGAATCAGAAAGACCATACCCGCGCAGAATATCCGTTTCCGGGTGACGTCATTCTCCTGTCTGCCGATAAATTTTCCAAGGTAAAAGGTTACCCCGGTTATCGTCAAAGCGATAACCAAGAACATCAGGTTAAAGTAAGCGGCAAAACAAAAACTCGCCAGCAACAGCACGCTCTTCTGGAATTTCCGGGGCAGCGTGTAATACAACACGACACTACACACGAACAGGAGAACGAACTCCCATGAAGTAAACATCATACGCTACCCGACCTTATTTTGAATGACACGACACAGGTCACCCACGTTTTTAAACTTCAACACTTCCCGCAATGAAAACCGTATCCCGTAATGCTTCTCCACGGCCGTGATTAACCGCATATTCGTCAAAGAATCCCATCCCTGCACGTCCGACGCCACCGTTTCTTCTTTCAACACGATGTCATTGTTTTTCAGTATATCCCGAAAAATAACACTAATCTCGTCCAATATCTCCTGAATTTCCATAGCTTTATATTTATACAAGTGACAATAATTTTTTCCTATCAATCTTATTACTCGTCCCCAACGGGAAGACCTCCAGACAATGCACGCGAGCGGGCAACATATACACGGGCAAATGCATTTTCATAAATTCGAGCAACGAGGGAGTGTCGCACTCTGCCGCCTCGATAAACAAGTGTAACCGGCATCCCCCGTCATCGTCTTTTTTCGCCACGACAACAACATTCTTCTCCTCCCGGTAGAATTTTCTCGCCGTGTACTCGATCTCGTTCAACTCCACCCGGAAGCCCTGCACTTTTACTTGGTAATCTTTTCTGCCGCAATAGATGATATCCCCGTCGGCATCCATGTAACACAAGTCACCCGTTTTATAGAACACACGCCCGTTATGACGCACCAGCACCTGTTCGGACTTTTCCCGGCCTTTCCAGTATCCCGCCATCACCTGCGGTCCGCTCACCCACAATTCTCCCTTCTCTCCGGTATTCAACGCCTGCCCGTCCTCGTCGGCAATAACGACTTCCATTTCTTCAAAAGGTCTGCCAATCGCAAGCATCCCGTGATAATGCTTGCATTCTTCACGAGGGATACGATAAACCGTGCAATATATCGTTGCTTCCGTGGGACCATACAGGTTCACAAATTCAGCATTCGGGGCACACGCCCGGAAACGAGCCAGCACGTCTGCCTGCGCTGCCTCTGCCGTGACGATCAGGTATTTTAAATCCGGTAAACGGATCTCGTCAAAATAAGGGGACAAAAACTGAAGTAACGAGGGAGCTATCGCCGCGAATGTCAATCGCTCATCCTCCAGCAACTCGTACACTTTCGTGTACTTCATCTCACCCGGTCCCACCGTGTAGATAGCCGCACCCACCGTCAACGGGAACAACGTAGAAACCACCGAAACGTCAAATGTCAACTCGAACATCTGTAACATCCGGTCATCCGCCCCAAGGTTCCATCCCAAGGCGGAATAAGCCGTATAGAAGGCGTTGAGGTTGTCCCGAGTAATCGGCACTCCTTTCGGCTCTCCGGTACTGCCGGAAGTGAAAATAATATACGCTTTCGTGTCCCCGCTCCCGTAATTGTACTCGACGTGTTCTTCACCCCGAAGTTCCCGGGTAGAAACAAAAGCCACACTTTCCGGCATCGCCTTCGCCATATCACATTCGTCGGCGTACAACACCACCCCTATATCTCCCGCTTCCCGAATCTTGTTATTCCGGTTGTCCGGGTAATGCGGGTGCAGTATGACATAGGTTTTCCCGGACAGCAACACCGCAAGGATGGCTGCATACGTTTCTATCCGGTTTTCCGCCACAACCCCGATAACCTCTTCCTCCCGCCCGTCCAAAAAAGCGTGAATACCGTTGACACAAGCGAACAATTCCTTGTAAGAATACGCTATGCCGTCAATCACAAAAGCCGTTTTACCGGGATACATTCCGGCACTCCGGACTATATCCTTTAATATATTCATCCCATCCATAAAATTTCGCTATTTACTAACGCGGTGACAAATTTAAGTAAAACCTTTCGCAATACTCTACAAAATAGACATTATTTTTTCACTCTCAACATCATGGCGTTTATTGCCACGATCACCGTACTCAATGACATCAGCACCGCTCCTATCGCCGGACTGAGGATAATCCCCACCGGGGCAAGCACTCCCGCCGCCAAAGGAATGGCAAGAATATTATATCCCGCACCCCACCACAGATTTTGTACCATTTTACGGGTAGTACTCTTGGCAAGAGCAAGGAAAGTAACTATATCATAAGGATTACTGCGCACCAGTACCACGTCGGCAGAGTCTATCGCCACATCGGTACCCGCCCCGATAGCAACCCCTATATCCGCACGGGCAAGCGCCGGGGCATCATTCACCCCGTCACCGACCATCATGACTTTCTCTCCTTGTTGCTGGTACGCAATCACAACCTGATCTTTGTTTTCCGGCAAAAGTGAGGCATGCACGTCCGTGATTCCCAAGCGGGCAGCTATTGCAGAGGCGGCAGCCTCGTTATCTCCCGTCAGCATCACCGGACGAACGTGTTCCTTCTGCAATTCCGCCACAGCAGCTTCAGCCTCCGGTTTTATCCTGTCGCCCTGAGCGACAAGCCCGACAACAGTATCTTCCACCACGATAAAACTCACCGAATTTCCCTCGCCTGCCAAACGAGCAAACAATTCCGTGTCATAGGGTATTTTCCGTCTGTCGAGGAATGCCGCCGTCACGATCTCCACGGTCACCCCGTCAACCACACCGATCAAGCCTGTACCGCTTATCAACGTCACGTTCTCGACACGCGGCACCGGAATCCCTCTCTCCTTCGCCTCGGCAATAATACTTGCTGCCAGAGGGTGATTCGACCCCGTTTCCAACGCCGCCATAACCCGTAACACTCTCGCTTCGTTCCAACCTTCCGTCAATGCCTGCACGGCGGATACTCGAAAGTTTCCCTCGGTCAGGGTCCCCGTCTTGTCCATAGTCACCACGGTTATCCGCCGTGCCTTTTCCAGCGCATTACGATTCCGGATAAGCAACCCGCGTGCCGCTCCCAACGAGGTAGAACGCGCTACCACCAACGGGATTGCCAACCCCAGAGCGTGAGGACAAGCAATAATAAAAACCGTCACCATACGTTCAAGAGCGATATTCAGACTACCATCCGCGATCAGCCATACAACGAAAGCGATAATACCTGCCGACAAGGCAACGTAGAACAATGCCTTTGCCACCTTGTCGGAAACGGATTCCGCCCGTGATTTCTCTTGTTGCGCTTCGCCGACAAGTTTCATCACTTGTGCCAGATAACCGGACTCACCCGTACCCGTGATTTTCACCACTATCGTTCCATTACCGTTGAGCGAACCGCCTATCACGCGTGTCCCCGCCTTCTTCTCCACGTCCTTCGCCTCACCCGTGACCATGGCCTCGTTGACCGTCGTTTCTCCCGATACCACCGTCCCGTCGGCAGGCACTTTCTCTCCCGGCTTCACCATAACCTGCTGCCCGACTTCCACTTGTTGGAGAGGAACATCCTTTGTTTCACCATCCGCCCCCACGAGATGCGCACTGCCGGGTAACAACTCCGCCATCTTCTGCAAAGCGTTCCCCGCGTTCCCGACCGCCCGCATTTCAATCCAATGCCCCAGCAACATGATCACTATCAGCGTTGCCAGTTCCCAAAAGAAATCCATCTTGTGTCCGGAAGCATGCACGAGATTATTGGCGATAAAAGCGTAAAGACTATACACGTACGACACCGCAATACCCATAGCTATCAATGTCATCATTGCCGGACTCTTCATCCGCAACTCCATCGCCGCACCGAACAGAAAAGGGCGTCCGCCATAAAAGAACAAAAAAGTCGCCAACGCCAACACCACCCATTCCGAGCCGGGGAACGTGATCTGAAACGACGTGTGTATCCCCATCATCGGGGAAAGCAACAAGATCGGGATCGTTATCACCAACGATACCCAAAATTTCCGACGCAAATTCCCCATGTGCATCATATGCCCACCCGCCATATTCATTTGCTTGCTATGACCATCTTTCATATCCGTTTGTTGCATGTGTTCCATCGTCCCATGCCCGGCAGACATATCCATTCCCGGCATCTGTCCCCCGTGTTCCGTGTTTATATCTTGTTTTTCCATGACTTTCTACTTGATTGTTTCACTAATAATTTTAACGAATAAAGAGTCTATTTTGTTCGAATCGAAGACTCTTTAGTCCATAAGTTCCGTGAAGTTCATAAGGTCTATAAAGTCCATGCCCCTTACGGGGCGTTTTGTCCACAGTAGCGTTGCTGCCGGTGAACACGGTCTAAAGGACACCTGTGACCTTACGGTTCTTATCGGGATTACTGATCTTACGAACCACAAATACATCTTTTTTGAAAAAAGCCTTTTATTTCTTTTTGCAGATTCAAAATTTCCTCTATCTTTGCATCCGCATTTGGAGAGGTGGCAGAGTGGTCGATTGCGGCGGTCTTGAAAACCGTTGTACTGCGAGGTACCCGGGGTTCGAATCCCTGTCTCTCCGCAGAACCTACTGGACAAAACAGGACAG
>NZ_CAUFYA010000074.1:0-14556 GCF_959596855.1 uncultured Butyricimonas sp. | reverse complement strand
AAAGAGGAACAATATTTAGTGAAAGGAGAAAACAAACATTAACCGCTCTAAAATTCAAAAACTATGATCAAAAAGTTTTTTTATGCAGCAATGGCATGCGGGCTATTAGCTTTCGTCATGTCGTGTGAAGACCAAAAATTCAACAATATCAATGTTGACGTGGATCGGGTGGAGCTCGATCATCTCACGGAGGACATGATAAAGGTTAGGGATTACGTGCCGGAGTATGCTGTTGTTGCACACCGGGGATCTACATTCTGGGCACCGGAGGAAACAGAAGCCGCTTATCGCTGGGCAAGAGAGATTGGTGCCGATTATCTGGAATGTGATATGCAGGTGTCAAAGGACGGGGTTGTGCTTGCTTTGCATGATGATAATCTGAAACGCACGACGAATATCGAAAACGTATTCGGGGAGACGTTGCCGTTTGATATACGGAAAGCGTATTACCAGAAGATCGGGTACACGGAGGCCGAGGCCGATTCTCTTACGCGAGTGGATGCCAAGAATTTCGTACCGAATCTCCCGGCTTATTACACTTACGAGGAGTTGTCCATGCTGGATGCCGGAACGTGGTTTAACGAGACAAGTATCGAGCAGGCACGTCCGAGTTTCTCGGAGCAACACCAGTATGTTTCTACCTTGGAGGACCTTGTTAATTTCGCCCGTGGGAAAATATTGAAGAGAGATGGCGACGGACAACGTGTTTTCACGATAGGTCAGAAAACCGGGGAGAAGATCAAGAGTTTGAGTGGTACTGCCGATTTGATCAAGTATACTTTCGAGTACGAGGCGGATCCGGAGGACACGGGACACAGACCGGGTATCTATATCGAGTTCAAGGAACCGTGGTTGAATCCGACCGGGTTCGAGGAACTGGTTTACGAGGAGCTGGATCGTTTGGACATGAATATTATTACCAAACCGGAGGCGGAGAATACGCCTTTCTATGTGAACGGTAAGGTGAACACGGGGAACACGAACGGTAAGGTGATTTTACAGACTTTCTCGTTGGAGAGTCTGGTACGTATAGCCGAACATTACAAGGGGCAGGTTCCGATGTGTTTCTTGTTATGGAAAGGAACGGGAGCAACCGATCTGACTTATGATGATCCGCTGGGATACGCTTCATTTATCAACTTGGGCGTGAAGTACAAGGCACATTTTATAGGACCGTGTATTGCCGGAGCCCCGAATGATTACCCGGAGTTGAATAATCCTTGGCAGGATTACCTGATACATAAAGCGGGAATGAAGAATCATCCTTATTCTTTTGACACGTATGACCAAATGGCAAAGTATTTCGGCCAGTATAATTTCGGCGTGGAGATTGACGGGAAGTATAAAGCTCCTTATCTGGACGCATTGTTCACGAATCACTCTGACATGAGTATCAATTACATGATTACGCAGGGATGGAGAAAGAGTCCGGCATCACAGGATTTGGTGGATGCGAGAGTTGTGTTAGAAAGGTTAGGATACTAAATCATTATTTAAATACAGATCAGTATGAAAAGATATATATTATTTCCCGTGATGTTGGTCGCCCTCGTGATGTTATCTAACGGGGTAAAAGCTCAGGTCGAGGATGTGCCGAATCCCTTGCTACAATATATAAATAAGGAAAACGGACTACGGTTTACCGCGGGAGCCCGCCTGTTTGCCGATGTCGCTTATTACCATTCGGAGTACACTCCGATGAAGTCCGGTGCGGCGATTACCGATGCCCGTATCCGTACGTCGTTGACATATAGACAATTCTATTTTTATGCCGATTTCGATTTCTCGAAAGGCAAGTTTACCCAAAAGAATATTTTCGTGCGGTATAATTTCGGTGAATCTCCATTTGCGATTCATAGTTTGAAAGCGGGATATTTTAATGAACCGTCAAGCATGAGTCTGAACGCCAGCTTGTATAATTATCATTTTATTGCCCGTGCGGCTCCTGCCATGGCGTTATCTGCTGGACGCAGTTTAGGTATTACTTACAAGTATTATGATGCCAGTTTCTTTGCCGATCAAGGTATTTTCGCCGAGAACAAGTATAATGATCAAATCTCAGGATTCCAAGGAGTGAGTCTTAGCGGGCGTTGGTTGTACAAACCGATTAATGACGAGGATATCACGTTACACGTGGGGGCTTCTTTTCATTATGCCAGAACGAACACGGGTGAAGTGGTCGATAATGTTTTCCGGACGAATATGGAGTTGGAGTCGAATATGCAGACCTACGTGGATGCCACGACCAAATTCCTCAGTGCTGATGTACCTTGGGCAAAGAATACAATTACTTTTGGACCGGAAGTTTTGTTTAAATCTGACGATTTCTTTTTTAGAGGGGAGTATATTTATAAACGTATTTACAAGAGTAGAAATGACCGGGAGCTTTTCGAGAACCAATTGGGAGGAGTTTGGAGTTGGACAACGCAAGAATCTTGGTTAGCGGGTAACCCGATAAGAAGTTCTAAATTTCAAGGTGCTTACGCGGAGATGGGATATCTGATTCGCGGAAATGCATACGAGTACGATGATGAATACGGTTTGCTGGGAGGATGTAACAGTAAGGGCGACTTGGAGGTTGTTGCCCGCTACAGCTACACCGAATTGAATGATATTAACAAGGGGGATTTCTTTCTGATCGGTAAACATGTATTCTATCCGGACGGGGTGGTTTCCGACTATCCGCCTGTTTCGACCAGCATCGGGGGAGGACGTTTGCATACTGCCACGGTGGGGATTAACTACACGTTAAACCAGTACGTGAAGGTGATGGGTGAATATCAATACAGTAACTTGAAGAACGTGTATTATCCTTTGGATAAGAATTTTCATCAATTGCAGATGCGCTTGATGGTATCGTTCTAATACAGGTTTATAAAGTTGTCCCATTGGGATTTAAAGTTCATAAGGTATGTTATTTTTGACATACTTTATGAACTTTATAAATTTCATGAACTTTACAAACTAAATTCTTCTCTTGCATTTTTAATTCCGTTTTATTATTTTTGACTTTTGATACACACAAAACACTAATCTATAATTTAGCGGGAAAACTATGAGAAGAATTACTTTACTCTTGGTGGCGTTGGTTTCTGTGGCAAAGTTTGCGGTGGGGCAAGTTGATGTAAGTGCGATTAATAAGCCTATCGAGTTGTTGCAGGAAGCGAATAAAGACATCGAAAACGGGGATTATCAAGATGCCGTGCAAAAGTTAATAGCGGCAAATCGCTTGAATCCTAAGCTAAGGGAAGTTTATTTATCACTAAATGTTGCCTGTTCGCACACGAATCAGATTTCTTTATTGAAAGATTATTTGATTAAGGCAAAGAAAATTTTCGAGGAAGACGATGAATTATGTTATTATCTGGGGAACCTTTACCAAAATCAAAAAAAGTACACGGAAGCGGTGAAAGAGTATTCTCTGGCAATTGACTATTCAAAAAAGAACGGTGAGGATTACGAGTTGGTATACGCCTATTATTTGAACCGGGGAAATTGCTATCTGAAACAGAACGAGTTTGCTAAGGCTATTCCGGATTACACGTATTCGTTAAAACTGAACAAGGACAACGGGGCTATTTACGCTAATCGGGGCATCGCTTATTTCCAAACGGGTAAACGGAAAGAGGCATGTGTTGATTGGCGGAAGGCAAAAAGTTTAGGCGTTACCAGCGTGAATGCATATATTAATCGCTATTGCAGATAGCGATTGTTGCATAACATAAAGGGGCATTCAGCCCCTTTGTTATTTAAAAATATCAATTAGTGATGTGAGATTGCTGGTGAAAAGTTTCACGGAAATTGCCAGAAGAATAATCCCCAAGAATTTGCGTAGTATATATACTCCGCCTTTCCCGAATACTTTCTCGACCAGCGTGACATTCTTTAATACGAAATAGACAACAATAATGTTTAGCGTTAAGGCTATAATAATGTTAATAATATGATACTCGGCACGTAACGATAGCAACGTGGTAAGTGTACCGGCACCCACGATTAACGGGAAGACCAGAGGGACAATGGAGGCAGTACCGGAAGGACTGTCATTTTTGAAGATCGGTATACCGAATATCATTTCCACGGCAAGCACAAAGATAACGAGTGAACCTGCCACGGCGAAAGAGGATATATCCACGCTAAACAAGTTTAACAGGCGGTCGCCGACATACAGGAATGTGATTAGTATGGCAAAGGATGCCAATGCGGCTTTCATGGCACTTATTTTGTGTCCGTTTTTTTGAATGTCAATGATAATGGGGACTGTGCCCGTGATATCGATGACTGCAAAAAGTACCATAAACGCGCTTGCTAATTCCTGAATGCTAAACTCTGAAAAACTCATGTCAAAAAGGTTGGTTTATTCTCAATTAATATTGTAATTTTGTGTGCAAAGATACGGAAACGGACGGTGTTATCAAAATGAATTATAATAATACGGAAAAGCTATGGCTTACACGAAATTAATCATAGAAAAGCAAGAGAATATCTGCACGGTGAAGATCAATAATCCTGAAGCGTTGAATGCGCTTAACTCTACTATATTGAAAGAGTTGGATGCAACCTTTGCCGAGATAAAAGAAGATAATAGTATTGATGTGGTAATCCTGACGGGTGAAGGGCGTTCCTTTGTTGCCGGGGCAGATATTTCACAAATGTGTGAGATGAACGCTATCGAAGGAAAGGCATTCGGTGAATTGGGAGCATCCGTCTTTAGAAAAATTGAGTTGTTGGATAAGGTTGTTATTGCTGCCGTGAACGGTTTCGCGTTGGGTGGCGGTTGTGAATTGGCAATGGCTTGTGATATCCGTGTTGCCTCTGTGAAAGCGAAATTCGGACAACCGGAGGTCGGTTTGGGTATTACTCCCGGCTTCTCGGGGACTCAACGTCTGGCTCGTGTAGTGGGGATCGGTAAGGCAAAGGAGTTGATCTACACGGCAGACGTTATTGTCGCGGAAGAAGCTTATCGTATCGGATTGGTAAATAAAGTTGTGGCACCCGAAGTCTTGATGGATGAATGTATGGCTATGGCGAAAAAGATAGCATCCAAGGCTCCGCTTGCCGTTCGTTATGCCAAGGAAGCGATAAACCGGGGTATCGAAACGGACATAGATACCGGGATCTCAATCGAGGCCGATTTGTTCGGGCTTTGTTTCTCAACGGAAGATCAGAAAGAAGGGATGCAAGCATTTTTGGGCAAAAGGAATGCCGATTTTAAGAAAAGATAGTAATGATATTTTTTTAATAAACGAAAGAATTAGATAATATGAAAATTTGCGTTGTAGGAACAGGTACGATGGGTAATGGCATTGCCCAGACTTTCGCCCAAGCAGGGCATGATGTCCTGTTGAAAGGTCGCTCGGAAGCATCTTTGGAGAAAGCTCACAAAACGATCGAAAAGAGTCTTTCCAAATTGGTTGAAAAAGGCAAGATGGAAGCCGCGGAGAAAGAGGCGATAAAGGCTCGTATCAAAGATACGATGGATTACGGGGATTGTAAGGATGTCGATTTGGTAATCGAGGGTGTTGCCGAGGATATGCCGACTAAGCTCGAGATATTCAAGACGTTGGATGCTATCTGTAAACCGGAAGCTATTCTCGCGACGAATACTTCTTCTCTTTCTATTACCGAGATCGGTGCCGCTACAAGTCGTCCGGATAAAGTGATCGGGATGCACTTCTTTAATCCGGTGCCAATGATGAAGTTGGTAGAAGTGATCACGGGACAATTGACCTCTCAAGAAACTCATGACAAGGTGATGGCTATCGCTACCGAGATCGGTAAAACTCCGGTAAGCGCGAACGAGGCTCCGGGATTCGTCGTGAACCGGATCTTGATTCCGATGATTAACGAGGGAATCAGTATTTACGCCGATGGAGTGGCTTCCAAGGAAGAGATTGACGAGGCCATGAAACTGGGTGCCAATCACCCGATGGGACCTTTGGCTTTGGGCGACTTGATCGGATTGGATGTATGTCTGGCAATCATGGAGGTATTGTTCCATGAGTTTGAAGATTCTAAATATCGCCCGCATCCGTTATTACGCAAAATGGTTCGTGCCAACCAGTTAGGACGCAAGACCGGAATCGGTTTCTACGATTATCGTAAATAATCGGGGTTGTAAATTGCTGGTTGCAAATTGTGATATGAAAGCGACGCTGTTCGGGATGAGCAAGCGTCGCTTTTTTTACTGTCCCAAACGAACGGAAGAGCGTTTGACGGGATGCGGGTCGTCCACTATTTGTCGCAGTTTGTAAGAATTGAAATGAAATGTCAGTCCGATCCAATAGGCGTGGGTGGCTTCTTTACTGTAGTTTTGGAGATAGTGTTGACCTTTGAGGGAATGAATATTCCATTCGGAAGTGTCGAAAACGTCCGTGACGGAAAAGCTTATTTGAAGCCGATCACCTAAGAAACCTTGGCGGACGTATAAATCAAGATAGTAGTCTTCTTCCAGCTTGAATTGTGGAACTTTTGTAGGGGAACGATACCGGAAATTAGCTTGGAATTCCATGTATTTACGGGGAATTATAGTTATCCTCCAATCGCTGTTCCAACAGAAAGCATTGGTGTGGAGATCGATATCCCCGGATTTGCCGGAAGAGTGCGTGTGTGTGAAGGAAAACGCGGGATGCACGGTTAGCCACGGGCTAGGTTCAAAAGGAATTTCTATATCCAATCCGATTTCGTTTTGTATGATACCGTTCATGTAACTCAGGAGTAAGCTGTTGTCCGGGGTGAACGAGTACACCGGGGAAATGAATTTTTCGGTTGCGTTGAAGTAGAGGGTGCTGTTTACTTGTATTTGTTTACCCGAATACGAGTGATTGATTTCCGCCCGATTCATAATTTCCGGTCGTAATGTCGGGTTACCTTGTTCGAATGTTATGCGGTCGATATATGTCAGAGATGGAGTTAATTGCGTGTAGTCCGGTCGTGTGGACTGCCGGGTAAAGCGGAACGCTAATTGCTGATTGTCTGCAAGCGAGTAGCTGACAGCCAGTAACGGATACGGGTAAAAATGTCCTGTATCATCGTAATCGGCTTGCAGACCTATTTTATAATGGAACTGTTTACCCGCTTGATCGGAATAGAAAAGGTAAGGCGAAAAGATATATTCATCATGGTTTAGAACCTCACGGGATGGAGAGTGGTTTGAATTTTCTTCCGGTGATTCCTCGCGGATATAATTTATTATATTCCAGCGGGAGAAAAATTTGATTCCGGTTTCCAAATGTCCTTTGTCGGATAGTGATTCTATGTAGTCCATTTGCAGGTGAATGAAGCGAGGGATTTCTTTGCTGTTGGATACATGGACAATATTATGATTTACATGGTATTTGGATGGATGGGAATCTTTCGTGTACGAGAAAGTACCATTTAGTGACAGTTCCTGCCTGTCTTGTTCGAATATGTGTTTGTAAGCCAAGGAGGTTTCAAATGTTTTTCGGGCGAAAGCGATCCTGTTATGTTCATTATCACCTATCTCTTGATTCGTGGTGATTTTAGGAAGGTGTACCTTGAAGTCCCAAAGAAATAAATTACGGGTAGAGGGACGTAGATTAATTTGAAGGTTTATCAAATGGCTTAAATGATGTTGTTCGGTTTCGATGGATTGGAATATTTTGTTATCATGAAAATAACGTGATAGTTCGCTACTGATTTCAATTCGATCGGAATGTCCGGAATAATCCATGTATAAATCCCAATTCTTTCGATTGTATCCCAAGTTGATGTTCCCTGTGAAGTTGTTCGTGAAATCATAATTCAACGAGATCGAGCCATTGAATGTGCCTTTTGCTTTTTTGCTGTCCTCTTGTCCTTGAATCTCGGAGCACACACATAATGCCAGGAAAGAGAAAATGAGTTGAATGCCCTTTTTCTTCATGTATATCCGGTTTATTGTTTTTAAACAGGAATATGACAAGAATACTCCGAGATTCCTTGCGTTGAATGGTTCATTTTTAGGATTTATTAGAAATTAGAGAGGGAGGTCAGTATGTCGAGTTTGTGTGTATGAAAAATAATATTAAGAATGTTTGTCAATTCGACAAAAACAATACATATTTCAATAAATAATGTCATAAATCGTATTTTTTCAATTTGCAGTTGTGGTATTAGGTTTCGAGAGAGAGGTAAATGTCTACGAAAAGTCACCATTTTCCATGCTTCAGCCAATACTTTTGTGGTGTCCAAAAAAGAGCGGATATTGTGGAAAATTATTAACGTGCGGTTCTGTTTTTATTTACAAAATAACATGCATGGGTAAATAGTGCCATTGAAAACTCTTGGTTGGATAGTGGAAATTTCCCAAAAGGACAGTTTTCATATATTGTACCTGTTTAAGGATGGTATATGGAACACATGGTAAAAACGTCGATTCCTGATGAAAAAGGTCAGTGCGCGAAGCGCATCCGGACGGTTTTAATGAATGATCTATTAATGCAAGAGGGTACTTTGAAAATGTCAGATAGAGAGCGAAAAATATTTTGGTTCGCGGCTTACACGAAGACAAACCAGGAATTAACAATCAAGAAGCGGTTGGATGGACTGGAAATAGAGAACTATCTGGCCATACGGGAAGAGGTTCGAGAGACGTCTGCCGGTAAAAAAAGAGTACGAGTGATATTAATACCACATTTAATTTTTATCCGAACGGATCAAGTAACCGCTTTTTCATTAATTAATGAGCTGGGAGTGAATGTTGTTTATCTTAAAGACCCTGTAACCCGCCATTCTCTAATTGTCCCGGACAGACAGATGAATGATTTTATGTTTTTACTTGATTTTTCGGAAAGTACGGTGGAAGTAATTAATGAAGAATTAAAACGGGGTGATCGGGTTCGGGTGATCAAAGGACCTTTAGCGGGATTGGAAGGCGAACTGTTGCGAATCAAAGGTCATAAAAGAGTCATTGTACGGTTGGAAGGTGTGGTTTCAATAGCGACCTCGTATATTCCGGGGTCATTCTTAGAGAAAATAGGATAATAATAATAAATGGATACGAGAGCATTTAAGGATTTATACCGTAAGGTATGGAATACGCGTGTGAAAGATTTTCCCGTGTCTTCATTATCGTGTTTGCTGCATGGTTTTTTGGCGGCTTATTCGATGGTACGTGTTTTTCCTTGGCTGGAAGATAGTTATGTTTCCCGGTGGAAAATACATGAACGTATACGGGAGATCGCGAATGTTTTGTCGCTTCAATTGGGAAGTACTTCAATCTCCGTGGAAGAACGGGTAGGGCATGTGGCGGATTTGATGGATTCTTATTTGACGTATTCGGATATGGATATTCTAAATAAGGCGTTGGATGAGGCTTGCGAGATTCTCCGAGCATTGGAAAACGGGGACAAAACAGTTGAAACTTGCCGTACCCCTGAAATGTGTCGGATGTTGTGCAGCTGTTATTATTTCATGAATGAAGAGAAGTATTTGGAATTCGCGTGGCACATCATCCATGAATGGGAGGAGGAGAAATTCACTATAAACGTGGAAAAAGGATGGAGAAAAAATCGTGCCGTGGACTTCTATTACAATATTGTCGGAAGTAATAGGAATACCGACGAAAATACGTTGTTTTTGGATAAGATGATTGTAGAGCAAGAGCCCGATGACCTTTGTACATTGGCATTGCAGTTTGATATATTGTCTGCTCGTGAATACGAGGAAATGAATTTGAATTCATAAGTATTATTTTCAATGAAAGGAATTGTATTGGCCGGAGGGTCCGGAACTCGATTATATCCTATTACCAAAGGGGTAAGTAAGCAATTGTTGCCGGTGTATGACAAACCCATGATCTATTATCCGATATCAGTATTGATGTTAGCGGGAATACGTGAAATTTTGATTATTTCCACCCCGCAGGATCTGCCTGCTTTTCAACGCTTGCTTGGGAACGGGGATGATTACGGGGTACGTTTCGAGTACGCGGAACAGCCTAGCCCGGATGGGTTAGCACAGGCTTTTATTATCGGTGAAAAGTTTATCGGTGAAGATCCTGTTTGTCTGGTACTGGGAGATAATATATTTTATGGTAGTTTTTTCACGAAACTTTTGTCCGAAGCCGTGAAAACGGCAGAACGAGAAAGTAAAGCGACAGTTTTCGGCTATTGGGTTTCTGCTCCGGAACGTTATGGCGTGGCGGAATTTGATAAGGAGGGGAACGTGCTGTCCATAGAAGAAAAACCGCGGGAACCGAAATCGAATTATGCGGTAGTGGGATTGTATTTTTATCCTAATTCAGTTGTGAAGGTGGCTAAAACAATTAAGCCTTCAGACCGGGGAGAGTTGGAAATCACCACGGTTAATCAAGAGTTTTTAAAAGATAATGCGCTGAAAGTTCAATTGTTGGGACGAGGGTTTGCTTGGCTGGACACGGGAACTCACGAATCTTTGGCTGAAGCATCTACTTTTGTTGAAGTAATCGAAAAACGCCAAGGACTGAAAATTGCTTGTCTAGAGGCAATTGCCTATCGTAAAGGGTGGATTACTCGAGAAAAAATGCAGGATGTGGCACAACCGATGATAAAAAATCAATACGGGCAGTATCTGCTTCGTGTCGTTGAAGAACTGAAAGGTAGATAGTTCATGTCTTCATTAAAGCAAAAGACAATAAAGGGTACAGCTTGGAGTTTTGCCGATAATATAGCCAACCAAGGAATAATGTTTCTGGTCGGGTTGGTATTGGCAAGATTACTTACCCCGGAAGAATACGGTTTGATAGGTATTATTACCATATTCATAGCCGTGTTCAATAGTATTGTTGACAGCGGTTTTTCTAATGCTTTGATTCGAAAGAACAACGCTAAAGATATAGACTACAACACGGTGTTTTTTTCTAACTTGCTGTTGAGTATTTTATTATTCTTTGTTCTTTTTGCTTGTTCGCCTGCTATCAGCCGTTTTTTTGATAACTCGGAATTGATTCTCTTAACCCGTGTTATGGGAATCGTGTTGATTATTAATGCTTTTGCTATTATTCAACAGACGCTCTTAATGAAGCGTGTTGACTTCAAGACGCAGACTAAAGTCTCTTTAATTGCCTCTATCTCGAGTGGAATTATCGGAATCAGTATGGCATTCGGGGGAATGGGGGTATGGAGTTTGGTCGGACAACAGATATCTCGGCAATTACTGAACACCGGTTTTCTTTGGTTTTATAATAAATGGCTTCCCAAACTGCAATTCTCGTGGCAAAGCTTTCGTGAATTATTCGGGTTCGGGTGGAAATTATTGGTATCAGAACTGATCAACACGACTTGGAAAGAAATTTTTCAAGTGGTTATCGGGAAATGTTATAGTGCGCAAATGTTAGGGCAGTACACCCGTTCCAAACAATTTGGAGCCATCTTTTCCAGTAACCTGACTACCATCGTGCAACGCGTGAGTTATCCGGTGTTGAGTTCTATTCAAGATGATAAGGAACGATTGAAGTTGGCGTACCAAAGGGTGATCAAGGTTACGATGTTGATTACTTTTGTTTGTATGTTGGGACTGGCCGCGATTGCCAAACCGATGACATTGGTTTTAATCGGGGAGAAATGGCTGATTGCGGCAGGTTTACTGCCTATTATATGTTTTAACATGATGTTGTATCCCTTACACGCTATCAACTTGAACATGTTGCAAGTACAGGGGCGTTCAGACTTATTCCTGAAATTGGAAATTCTAAAGAAGATCATTGCTGTCGGACCTATTCTGTTAGGTATCTTTATCAGTATCTATTGGATGCTTTGGGGGAGCGTGATCACGGGGTTTGTCGCTTATTATCTAAATGCTTATTACTCCGGTAAGTTTTTGAACTATACCATGAAAATGCAGATCAAAGATATATATCCTTCTTTTTGCATCGGGGGTGTAATGGCCGTTGTTGTTTACGCGGTTTCATTCCTTCCGTTATCTCCTTTCCTCTTGCTTCCGCTTCAATTATTTATCGGGGCAGGTATCGCCTTGGGGTTGTGCGAGATGACTCGTCGGGAGGAATATATCGAGATAAAAACGATCGCCTTGTCAGCATTACAAAAAATTAAAAATGGAAGATAAACAAATTACAGTAACCTCCCCGTTACTCCCGGATCTTGATGAGTTTAACGATTTACTGAAACGTATCTGGGATAAAAAGTGGATTACCAATAACGGGAGTTTTCATAAAGAACTGGAAGCCGCGTTATGCGAGTATTTAAAAGTGCCTTACATTAGTTTGTTTACTAACGGTACCTTACCTTTAATGTGTGCGTTGCAGGCTTTACGAATAACGGGAGAGGTCATTACCACTCCTTATAGTTTTGTCGCCACGACACATTCTTTGTGGTGGAATGGTATCAAACCGGTATTCGTGGATATTGATCCCGAAACCTGCAATCTTGATCCGGATAAAATCGAGGCGGCAATAACTCCTAAAACCACGGCAATTATGCCTGTCCATGTGTACGGAAAACCTTGTGCCACGGGACGTATTCAAGCAATAGCCGATACTTACGGGTTGAAAGTGATTTATGATGCCGCCCATGCTTTTGGTGTGGAGGTAAACGGAAAATCTATTTTGAATGCCGGAGATATGTCCACGTTGAGTTTTCACGCGACTAAAGTTTATAACACGATAGAAGGCGGGGCTTTGGTGTATCACGACGAAAAGACCAAAAAGAGGATTGATTATTTGAAAAACTTCGGTTTCGCGGATGAGGTGACTATCGTGGCGCCCGGTATTAACGGAAAAATGGACGAGGTGAGGAGTGCTTACGGTTTGTTAAATCTAAAACAAGTGGATGCCGCAATCGAAGGTCGGAAGCAGGTGGCTGTAAAATATCGGGAAGGACTCCGGAATATAAAGGGTATCCGTGTCATGGAAGATATGCCGGGAATCCGCCATAATTATTCTTATTTCCCGATTTTTATTGATGCCGAGGAATACGGGATGACTCGCGATGAACTTTATTTCAGAATGAAAGAATGGAATATCTTGGGGCGTCGCTATTTTTACCCGTTGATCACGGAGTTTTCTACTTACCGGGGATTGGAATCCGCCAACCCGGTGCATCTTCCTGTTGCGGTGAAAATGGCGGATAGTGTCATCTGTTTACCAATGTATTACGGGTTAACGGAGAATGATATTGATAAGATCTTGAATTGTATTCAATCCGGTCAATGAAAAAGTTGTTGATTCTTGGTGGTACATATTTTCAAGTACCGGCTATTAAATACGCTAAATCACAAGGTTATCATGTTATAACCTGCGATTATTTACCGGGTAATCCGGGGCATAAATGGGCTGACGAATATTATAATGTAAGTACTACTGATAAAGAGAAAGTTTTGGAATTGGCTCGCTCTCTTCATGTGGATGGGATTCTTTGTTTCGCTTCAGACCCGGCAGCTCCCACGGCAGCCTATGTCAGTGAAAAATTAGGCCTGCCGGGAAATCCGTATGATAAAATTGTACTTTTAGGGGAAAAGCATTTGTGGAGGGAGTTTTTAAGAAAAAACGGTTTCCGTGTCCCGAAAGCAAAACCTTATCTTGATGTTCGAGAAGTGAATACAGATGAATGGAGGTTCCCGGTCATGATAAAACCGGTTGATTCGTCCGGTAGTAAAGGAATTTCTAAAGTTTCGGATAAGAATGAGCTTGCGGGGGCTTTTCACTATGCTCTGTCGTATTCTAGGCTTAAAATTGTGTTGATAGAAGAATATATTGAAAAAGTCGGACCCCAGATCGGGGGAGATGGTTTTTTTGGTACTTCCCGGTTGGATTTTGTATGTTATGGAGATCAGGTGGTAGATGACAGTATTAATGGCTATGTCCCCTGCGGGATGAAATTTCCTTCTTTACTATCTTCCGTTTTGAAAAAGAATATTACGGATGACATCGAGCGGGCGATTCAGCTTTCCGGTTTAAAAAATTTATCCTTTAATCTTGAAGTGATGGTCGATAAAAACGATCATGTTTATCTTATGGAGCTTGGTCCTCGCAACGGGGGAAATTGCATCCCGGAAGTAATACAAAATTATACTGGCGTGAATATGGTCGCCTTGGCTGTCGAGGCTTCTTTGGGAAACACGATTCCTGTAACGCCCGGTTCTAATGAGCATGTTTTTGCTTATTATGCGTTGCATAGTCATATCCCCGGGATATATAAAGGATATTGCTTATCCGGGCATTTTAAAGGAAGAGTGAATAATTCCTATATATTCCTGAAAGAGGGAGATAAAATAGATGTTTTTTTAGGTTCCAACCAAACAATCGGAATATTGTTGTTGGAGTTTGATACCCGGGAGGATATGGATGCTTTTTTTGAAACACCGTCGACTTATGTTGAAGTAATGATAGAGCAAGGAAATGCATAAAGAAATCGGGGGATATTTTCAGCTGGAATTGTCGAATAAAGGCAGTTTTATGCATGATAACGGGGTATTGTTGAATTCCGGAAGAAATGCTTTGGAGTATATACTTCGGGCAAAAGGGAATATCAGTCGTTTGTGGATACCATATTACACGTGCGATACCGTCTTGGAGCCTCTTGTGAAATTGAATCTGCCTTATTCTTTTTATTCGATTGA
>NZ_CAUFYA010000073.1:0-14658 GCF_959596855.1 uncultured Butyricimonas sp. | reverse complement strand
GCTCCATATAAGTAGAGATTAACTGCATGATTTATACTTGCTATAGATCATAAATATCGCATCTTTGCATAAAATAAAAGCATCTTTTAATTTAATCAATTATGATCTACGGATACATCAGAGTCAGTACAGACAAACAAACTACTGAAAATCAAAAATTTGAAATAGAAAATTTTGCAAAAGAAAAGAATTTTCAAATCGAAGAATGGATAGAGGAAACCATCAGCGGAACAAAAAAACTTAGTGATAGAAAATTTGGCGCATTACTTCAAAAAATAAAAAAAGACGATACTCTTATAGTAACTGAACTTTCCCGAATGGGACGTAATCTAATGCAGATAATGAGTATCCTACATACTTGTATGGAAAAAGAGGCTAAAGTTTTCTGTATAAAAGAACGATATGAACTCGGTAATAATATAAACTCTAAAGTGCTGGCATTTGCTTTTGGTCTTTCTGCTGAAATTGAACGTAATCTTATCTCCCAACGCACAAAAGAAGCCTTAGCCCGCAAAAAAGCAGAAGGAGTCATTCTTGGTCGTCCAAAAGGAAGCAAGTCAAAAACTTACAAGCTCACTGGCAGGGAGGAGGAAATAAAGGTCCTTCTTGATAAGAAAATCTCCAAAAGTGCAATCGCCCGAATTATGGGAGTACATCGCCTTACAGTAGCTGACTTTATGAAGTCTAATGCTTTATAACACTTCCCCACAACAAAATTCCTCAAACAGCTAAATTTATGAAGGTTTGAGGAATTTTGTTTATATTCGTTTCATAGCAATTTAAATAACTCATATGCAAAAATAGGATATGGGATTGCAATATGCTTTGTTTGGCAAAGATTTTCAAGCAGACACAAGGTATTTACTTGAAAATATTATTTTTCTTGAACCACACGCCGAAATCCACAGGTCTGGATAAGAAGAACAATCTTGAGGTTGGTTTTTATACTTTGAATGCTTTTTAGCACCTTGTCATTCTGAAGATTTTGGTGGCATCAATAAAGACAAATGATACTAAAAATAAGCAAATGCAAAAAAATACGGTAACTAAAAGAAAGCATATAAAAATATCTTAACTTACTAACATACAAATGTTTTGTAAGGACAAAGATAGTCATTTTGCTGAATTCGACTTCTTTTGGCTTCAAAAAAATGAAGTAATGTATTCTCTGCTCTCTCAGTTTTCGAATTGTAAAAATGAGAACAGATAATACTGTTTTTCTAAATTATCTGTTCAGGGATAGACTATATTTTCATCACCAATACTTTGGTTAAATATGTTTTCTGTTTCTATACTCCAAGTTTATAATTGCGCTCCAAATTCAACTCAAAATACCCCACCTTTCCTGTATCAATGCTTTATACTTTTCCTTCATCTCATCTGGCAGGAACGAAGAATCTATAAATACAAACCATTCTGGTAGTACCTTCCTGAATTTGTCGTACACATTTTCGATTGCTTTATCATCGACTTTCATCGTTTTTAAGAGGCTATCAAAATCGGCTTTTTTCAACTTTCGCTTTTTGCCGTTCAACGTCAATGCCAGTTCTTCGTTGTCTTGTGGAATAACCAATTTAGTAGATAAGAGGTCATAAGCCGGAGCCAAAACACATTCACCCACTTTTTTGTAAAGAGAAAAGTTCTTCAGGTGCATGTCTGCATTTCCCGTCAAGTAACAGAATAACAGTACTTCGAAATAGTTGATTAAATCCAACACCGGATAAGCTGAGAACTCCACTATCTTTTTAGCAATTTGCTCATGAGAACCTTTGTATTTTTGCTCGGTCAGTTTCTCAGTTAGTTGGCACATATCTTCCATCGGAATTTTACCGCCTTTCTTATCACGATCTATCCGCTTGGTGATGTATGCCAATGAACCATCCTGAAATCGTATCAGGGAGTGAGGAACCGTTTTTATCCGAGCGAGTTCTGCCAGATGCATGGTTAAATCTTCGTTTTCGGGAAGCGATGGATATTGTTCCGTTTGTGGTTTCAAGATATATCCACCCCACAAACCGACTATCGTGAAACGTTTTTCGGCTCCATTAGTCTTTTCCAAGTCAACCGATAATTTCGGCTGAACGCCTGTGATTGTAACCTGTGAACGTACTACTTCCAAAGCCAGCGATTCAATATCGGCTTTTGTATAGGGAAGCACAGGCGGAACGGTGGTTCCGAAGATCTTCTTGGAACATCGCGGATGAAAATCAACCTGCCCTTGTTCCAAAAGTTGATAACAGTATAAGCATCTTTCCATGATTATCATTCTTGAATAGGTTGAACACTGACCGCTCCTATGCAGTCTTTACAGCAGGCAAGCAACAAAGACATGCGGTCACGGTTGTTGATTTTCCAGTTCTTTTGGGCAATATCCAGCAGCCAGCCTTCGGGAATAAGCCCATCGAAGAAAGGATGCAACACATTACTAACAAATGGTTTATCCGTTAGAGGTAATGTGAGGCTTACCGGTTCGGCATGTTTATTTGCCAAATAGCCTGTATCATACACAAAGGTATATCCGTTTTCATCTTCGGTGAGCGTACCTGCCGTATGGTCATACATAAATATTTTAGCTTGTTTCATTGCTCTATCAGATTATTTCTGTCCATTGGAACAACACCCAATTGCATCCCGAACAATTTTAATACTTGATTTACCTTGTCCATTTTCAGGGTTTCCTTACCCTGTTCCAATTCGCGCAAGAAACGCAAGCCAACGCCTGCTTTCCGTGCAAACTCTTCACGCGAAAATCCAAGCGCTTTGCGCTTCGACTTCACATATTCGTTTAATGGTTGATTCTCCATATTCAATACCTTTTCGGGTACAAATATAATAATAATTTCTAAAATAGCACCTTTTCGGGTATTATATTGAGTGAAAAGGATAATAAAACACCCGAAAGGGTACTGAATAATACCAACACCAATCCCCGCCATCCTTTCACAGAACCAATCACCTCACAGATAATCTGTTCTGAAGTTTTTAATAACGAATTAGTAAATGTGTCTACTTTCTAAGGCTGGTACATTAGATCTTACCGCCGTAAAAATTACCATTGTAAAATTTACGGCAGTAAAGTTTAAACCACTAGCAAAGTTACTAATAAAATCAAGAACGTAGCACTATCAAAACGCTGAATTAGTAACCCAAACATTCCAGTTTTTACTCCACAAGTAACGCAGCGTCTGTAACAACCTTTCACGTGAAGAAATCAAGCACAACCGTTTCATTCGCCTTATCCACGACATCCTCATTAAATGAAGCCAAATAGATCCGGGTCGTATTTTCAGAGGTATGCCCCATCGCTTCGCTGATGACAGCCAGTGCCACTCCTTTTCTTTTGGCTTGGGTAGCCCAAGTGTGGCGTGCCACGTATGAACTAAGCGGTTTTTCCAGTTCCAATATCTTAGAAAGTTCTTCCAACGCCTTATTATATTTGCGCAGGGCACTTGCATAAGAAAGTTCTTTCCGAGTCCACGGGCAATAACATAACGGAAATAAAAAAGGTATATTCTCATCCGCTATTCGATGTTTATGGATGATATCTAAAACATAAGGAAGAAGTTTTACCCGTATCCGCTGACCGGTCTTCTTTCTCTTGTACACGATCTCGTCCCCGACAATATCCGTCTTGAGCAAATGAGCTACATCCACGAAAGCCATCCCCCGGGTAAACATACTGAACAGAAACAGATCACGGGCAAAATCCAAGTTGGGTTTTCGCCTCAAATCCAACTCCAGCAACCGTGAAACCGTTTCCCTTGTGATAGCCCGTTTAACCGTTCGTTCCACTCCCGTGAATACCTTCCGAAAAGGAAAATGATCCTCCCGGATCAACCCGTTGCCCACCGCTTTATTGTAGACCGCGCGTAATATCCGCATATAAAAAGAGATCGTGTTCAAGCACACTCCTTTTGATTTCAAGTAATTCTCGAACTGCTTGACCAGAGAAGCACTAATCTCATTCAAACGAATATCCTGTCCCTGCCGGAAGTCCTTAAAACTCTTCAACGTGCTGCAATACGTACCGGAAGTTCTCTCCCTGCCCACGCCTTTCAATTCTTCAATACACCCGCCCATAAAAGAAAACAACGTGCCTTTCGTCAATCGCCTGTTGTATTCATCGACAATCATCCGCACCGTGTACTCCTCCTTGTTGACTTCCCACCAGCCGATAATATCCCGCAATTCATTCACCACCAGCCTAAGCCTTTCCCGTGCCGCCTGCACGATTACCTGCCGTTTGGGATCACCGCCCGTCCAGCGAATATCATTACTTGCCTTATCCCATTCCCACGCGTGTAATTTTATCCCCGTGGCTAAAACCCCGATCTTACGCCGATGTATGATTTGTATAAAACAAGACCCCATCTTACCCTCTACCGTTGACTCTCTAAATCTTATTTTTATAGAAGCCATATTATCTCCTTTCTACATTAAACGTCCAACCTTCCGACACTTAACCGTATCGCGCTACAAGCACAACGAAGTCCCCTGTCGGAATTAACTCCAATCCATCCCCCTATAGTTAGTTTTATACCGATACCCTTCCAAAAGTTTCACTTTTCTCCCTCTTTTTCTCCCCTCACGCTCGTCTACACACATCACCGAGCCTTACTCGATATCCAAAACTAAACACCTCACAGTTTACTCCCTCAAATATAATACAAGTAGAGCATTTAAGCAAATTCACGGGAAAGAACCTCGTACGTTCATTTCCATGTAAAAAAGACCACGCTATCGTTGACCTCGAGTAAAAAGACAATATTCATACAGTAACAACGGAGCATAAACACTCGTTTATATTTATGCTCCGTTGTTACTACGTTGTTGCTATGTATTTAGTCGGGAGCATCGGTAGCCCGACCACAAGGCAATGCGCATTCAGCGTCTACCCGGCAGATTCCCCCAACAAATCCGGGCGTAACCGTCTTGTACGCTCCAAGGCTTGTTGTTCCTGCCACTCGTCGATCAGGGCGTGATTACCCGATAGCAGCACATCCGGCACCCGCCAACCGTTGAACTCCGCGGGACGCGTGTACACGGGCGGGGCAAGCAGGTTGTCCTGAAACGAATCGGTCAAAGCGGAAGTCTCGTCCCCCATGGCTCCCGGCAACAAACGCACAACGGCGTCCGTCATGATACAGGCGGGTAACTCCCCTCCCGTCAGCACGTAATCGCCCACGGAAATCTCCCGGGTAATCAAATGCTCCCGGATCCGGTGGTCAATCCCTTTATAATGCCCACAAAGAATCATGATATTCTCCTTCAACGACAATTCATTCGCCATCTTCTGGTTGAATGTAGGGGCATCCGGGGCGGTGTAGATAATCTCGTCGTAATGTCGCCGGGAAGTCAATTCATTGATACAATCAAAAATCGGCTGTACCGCCATCACCAGTCCGGCATCCCCGCCGAAAGAATAGTCATCCACCTTCCGGTGCTTATCCTTCGACCAATCCCGTATATTATAGATATAAATCTCCACGATCCCTTTTTCTTTCGCCCGTTTGATAATCGAATGATTCAAAGGACTCTCCAGTAACTCTGGTACAACACTTAATATATCAATGCGCATAACAATTGAAAGTTGAAAATTGAAAGTTGAAAATGCCGATGTAAATCTGACGGCAAATCCCAATACCGCACAAAGATATAAATTTATCTTTTGAAAATAACAGGAACTACCCACGACTGTCTAAACAGTTTACCCCGTTGATATAAAGTTTCCCATTCCTCAAGCATCTGCACTGCTTTCATCGCCTCCTCGTCAAAAATAGTTGAACCGGATGAACGAATTATTTTCACCACCGGCTTTATCTCTTCAGACGGAATAATACAGAATACCACTCGTGCTCTTTCCGGTGTATTTGCTGCAACTTTACCCCAATCTATATGTCCATATATGAAATCTTTAAGTAATTCCGGATTCTCCCAATATCCCGGCCTACAAGCCCAATAATTATTCCAATCTACCCGCTTAACCACATTTCCTTCCTGAACTATAATTTCAGATTCCTTCTCGTACACGGACTGATAACCGGAATGAACGTAGAAAATGCACTCCCCCCGGGGAACGATTAAAGTGTCTGTTACCCACGAAGCTCTCACTCTACCATTAATGACTTCTCCCGGCAGCAATTTTTCCAAGTTTATTTCAATTGTATCACTTAAATCAGACTCTATATTTACCAAATACAATTCATTATCAATAATCTCCCATGTCGCAATATACCCTCTCCAACAAGCTGTGGATGTCCACATCGCACCCATTTCTTCCAATCTCTCACGTATTGAATCTATATCACGTCTTAATTCCAAGGGATTACTAAACAACCAAGAAGTATCTTTACCCCATATTAAAACATCCCCGGCTTGTGCCGTTGCATGAACTCTCGGAATAGTGGAAAATAACACTAATATCACAAATAGCCGTTTCATACGTCTATAAATTTGAGAATTATTTTACAAATATAATAAATCAAGAATAAAAAACAACTTTGGGAAGAAACAAAAAAGCCATTATATTTGTTACCGGATTCATGAATATGACAAAATGATTATAGAAAAAGGGACGGCAGCAGACATCAACGAGCTGGAACAATTATATAATGACTTGAATGATTTCCTTGCATCCGATATTAACCACCCGGGATGGATCAAAGGAGTGTACCCCGTCCGGGAAAACGCGGAAAAGGGTGTCAAAGAAGGTAACCTGTACGTGGCAAGATGCGACGGGCAGATTATCGGTTCCATAATACTGAATCATCACCCGGAAGAAGCGTACAAAATTGCACCGTGGGGTATTGATTCGGATTACAGTAAAATATTCGTGATTCACACGCTTGTCGTTCACCCGGACTTTCTGAAAGCCGGCATCGGGAAAAAATTAATCTCCTTTGCGTGTGAATCAGGAAAAGAGCAAGGTATGACTGCGATTCGTCTGGACGTTTACGTGAACAATATTCCCGCCATCAAACTGTACGAGAAATTTGGATTCAAACACGTGGCTACAGTCGATCTGGGACTTGGAGAGTACGGACTGCACAAATTCCAGTTATACGAAAAGATACTGTAACAGGAATCGTATCGTAAATTCAACGCTTAAAAGGAACAGCCTCCAACTTCACATACTTGATTCCAGTTGAACTTTGATTTCTTGTAAGTTTATATTATCTTTGTTATAACAATAAACAAAAAAAACATAGGAAGCGAAGGTTTACAAGAACGATATATCAATCCTTACACCGACTTCGGTTTCAAGAAGTTGTTCGGCACAGACATGATACAGGAACGAGTTTTCGAACGTTTTTTCAAAGCGGCAGAAATTGCCGGGTTCTCCAAGTAAGAACTATTTGAATACGAGGATAGCCTGAAAGTTTTCCGGGATTGGTACAGTGTGGTTAAAACGGCAGAAAAGAAAGGGCATATTAAAGGATTTGAGGAAGGTGAAAAGAAAAAACAAATAGCCAAAAACTTAAAAGCCTTGGAAGTTCCAACAGAGGCTATAATTAAAGGAACCCGCTTATCGCAAGAAGAGATTGAAAAGTTATAAAAACTTTCGACATAAAATAAATCAGCCAACTAGAATTAGTTGGCTGATTTATTTTATTGTTCAATTATTTTCAAGTAATCTTCAAAATAATCCGTCACTTTCTGCATCAGATGAATACGGTCACGTCCCATAACATTGTGCTCGGCACAAGGATAAGGGAAGTAATCCACTTGCACGTTATTTTTGATACATTCCCGGATAAAACTCAAGCTATGTTGCCATACCACAACAGGATCGACAGCACCTTGACAAATCAATAATTTGCCTTTCAAGTCTTTGGCTTTGGCGATCAAACTCACTTTGGCGTACCCCTCGGGATTCTCCTGCGGGGAGTCCATGTAACGCTCTCCATACATGGCCTCGTACCATTTCCAGTCAATCACGGGACCTCCGGCAACACCCACTTTATAAATATCGGGGTAATTGGTAATCAACGAAATCGTCATAAACCCGCCGTAACTCCAACCGTGAACACCAATACGCTCTGCATCCACCCAAGGGAATGACTTCAGCCACTCGATACCTTTCACCTGATCTTTCATTTCCACCTGACCGCATTGGCGATGAATCACCTCTTCGAAAGCCTTTCCCCGGTTCGGGGTACCGTGATTATCAATAATAAATACCACGTAACCGTGTTGAGCCATATACATTTCCCACATGCGGATATTGGCATTCCAGATATTGGTCACCATTTGCGCATGCGGTCCGCCATACACGTAATGAATTACCGGGTATTTCTTGTTCGGGTCGAAATTCATAGGCTTAATCAACCGATAGTATAAATCACTACCGTCGTCAGCCTTTATAGAGCCCAAAGTAACTTCACCCCAGTTGTAATCCTTGTTCGGGTTCTCCACCTCTTGAACACGGCGTACCACTTTACCGCTATTGGTAGCCAAATCAACGTTGCGAGGGGTCTTTACACTACTGTAACTATCGATAAAATAACTGCAATCCCCGCTCATCGTGATCGTGTGCCAACCTTCCTCGGGAGTCAGACGGGTTTTCTTGCCACTCTTCACGTCTACCCGGAAAAGTTGTTTTTCCACCGGGGACACTTCTGAAGAGAGGTAATACACGTACTTCCCGGCACGATCCATACCCGCGTAAGCCACGTCTGCATCGACATCCGTCAGACGTTTGATCAGCTTGCCGTTCACGTCATACAAGTAAAGATTGAAATAACCGTCCCGGTTATTCGTCTCGTAAAGGAACTGTTTCGGGTTATTCTTCATGAAAACCAGCCCGTTTTGAGGCTCCACGTAAGTATCGGATTTTTCCTCGAACAACGTGGCAATCTGTTTCCCGGTAGAAGCATCGTATTTGTTCAAACGCATGTGATCCTGTCCCCGGTTCAACACCTGAATATACACGATGTCGGATTCCGGCGCCCACGTCACGCCCGTGAGATACTGTTCCCGTCCGAAATCATTCACGTCCAGAAAGACAGTAGTACCGGAAGCAATGTCATAAATCCCTATCGTCACCAACTCGGACTTCATTCCCGCCATCGGGTATTTGATTTCTTTCAGATCTCCGGTACGGCTATTGATGTCCAACAAGGGAAAATTCGTCACTTCGCTCTCGTCCTTACGGTAAAACCCAAGTTTCTTACCGTCAGGCGACCAAAATATACCACCCGTGATACCGAACTCGTTGCGACTAACTACCTGACCGTTCACGATATTCTTGTCCTCATCGGAAGTCACGGCGTAACTGTTTCCCCGTTCATCCATGTAATACAAGTTATTGTCTACCGTGTAAGCATACATGTTACCTGCCTTCGAGTAGGTCTGATTGGCCGCCCCTTTGGGGAAAGAAAAAGTTTGTTTCAACTGTTTTTTCTCCACGTCGATATGGTAAATTTTCCCTTGACGGGCAATTACCAGCGTGTTTCCGTCCAACCAAGAAAAATTAGGGAAGCCTTTCAAATCAGCCCCGATAATTTTGTTTAACTCCGGCACGGTCAACAAAACGGTTTTCTCACCTTTATCCGCCGACTCACCCGTGAGTCCTTCACGGTCGAGATAAGTAAACTGATTCTTATCCCCCTGCCATTGGATATACTTTGCCCGCGGATACAAATGGTACCCCACGACAGCCTCTTCCATGGTCAAAACCTTCTCCTGTGCATTCAAACCGAACATCATACTTAATCCGATTATCGTCAACAATGTTTTTTTCATCCTTTCTTCTGCTGTTATTATTTATTCATCAATTGTAAATTCATCTCTATCTTCCAAAACGGGAAATTTTTCACGGAACCCTTCCAAAGCACCCAAATCGACATCCGCCACCTGTACTTCGTCGGCATAAGGCTCACAAGCCACCAGCACCTCTCCCCGGGGAGATATCACCATAGAATCGCCGGAATATTGCAGACCGTTTCCGTCCTCCCCCACGCAGTTCACGCCCACCACGTAGCACTGGTTCTCGATAGCCCTCGCCTTCAACAATATCTGCCAAGGCTCCCTCCTTGCCTCCGGCCAGTTAGCCACGTAAACAGCCATGTCATACCCGGAAGTATTACGGCTCCACACGGGAAATCGCAGGTCGTAACAAATGAAAGGCGCAATCTTCATGCCCTTGTATTCAAACACCGGCAACTCGTGCCCGGCGGTGAAATGCTCGTCTTCATGCCCCATCGTGAAACGATGCCTTTTATCGTAATGCAACACTTTCCCCCCCGGAAATGCCGCCAGCAAACGATTGAAATAATGTCCGTCTTCAAAATAAATGGTCGATCCCATGACCAAAGCGTCTTTCTCGTCCGCCCAATCCTGCATACACCGGTATACCGCCTCGTGGAAAGGAGCCACCTGATCTTTACCCGTCATCGTGAAACCGGAAGAAAACATCTCCGGCAGCACGATAATATCCACCCCGTTTATGTCACTCATACGTTTGTTGAAGAGTTTCAAATTCAAGGGAACATTTTCCCATTCCAAACGTGCCTGTACGATTGCTACCTTCATAATCCTTTTATTTTAGTTTAATCTCCTGCCGAAAAGTTTTCCGGATGACGGGGATTAGCGTCCTTGTAAGTCGACATGATGTATTTCAAATCGGCATCCGGATCATCCGAGGGAACAAACCGAGGTCCCCACGTGCAATATTTATCTTTATAATCGATTCTGCCCAGATACACGGGAACACCCGCCTCTCTCGCGATTACCAGAAATCCTTTCTTCCATTTCTTTCGCTTTTTGCGACTTCCTTCCGGGGTAATCGTCAGGTACATCACGTCCCGTTTATTAAATTCCTCCACCATCCGCTCTACAAGATGATTTTCTTTATTTCCCCGGTCAACGGGAATCACGTTCAAGGCTCTCAAGATAGCCCCCAAGGGAAAAAAGAAAAATTCCTTCTTCATTAATATATAAGTAGGAATCCCATAACTCATGAACGTGAGCTTTCCCCATATAAAATCCATAATAGAAGTATGCGGCACGGAAATCACCACCGCTTTTTTATCCACGGGCAAACTTCCCTTGAGTTTCCAACCGAACATTTTCAGTATCAGACGTGCGATATATTTCATAGCTTTTACTATTTCCTAAAATCTTGCCAAAGTTAGTACTTTTCCGGGAATAACACCTAACTAAAATAGGACACAATATTTTTTATTGCAAATATATCGAACAAGAACACGATTCTCTATCCTACACACTCGTGCCATATTTTCAGTCCCGAATAATTAATTAACAACAACTTCGCTTCACTTGAATAACGTGAAGCGAAGTATAATATAAACTTTTCCAACGATAATACAGACTATTATTTCTGAACTTTAACCCACTTTATGGCATCAGCAACGACAACTTGCGGGTCACTATCTTTGTCAGCGGAATTACGTTTACGATCCCTGTCACTCAATGTCACCCTTCCCTTCCCGTGGAAATCAAAAACACCCAAGGACAACCATCCCCCATCATCCTTACTCATAGAAAGCACAACCTCGTGTTCTTCCTTCCCGTCAAATACGGTATAATAGTACTCCCTTAAGAAATCACTGATTCTGTTTCTTTCAAAAGGTTGATAACAAAATACCTCGTATGCTCCCTCGGGTAAATCAGTTTCCCATTGTACTTTTTGGTTACCCTTGCCGGCTTGTTTAAAATACGCTCCTTTCACGGGAAAACCATAACCACCAGCCTCTTTGACCGTAAAACCCCAGTGATCTTCAGGGGGAAACTTGTAATACTTGGCACGAGTCTCGACTTGT
The DNA here is from genome assembly GCF_959596855.1 of uncultured Butyricimonas sp. NCBI lineage: Bacteria > Pseudomonadati > Bacteroidota > Bacteroidia > Bacteroidales > Odoribacteraceae > Butyricimonas > uncultured Butyricimonas sp. Next base: position 2,875 of record NZ_CAUFYA010000073.1, on the reverse strand, counting down.
CCGAACAAAGAAGCTATATTAAACTTTCTGGTTTCAAGGATAGTGAATCCCGGATCAGCGTCATCCACGATAATCTCGTTCTCGTTCACAGTTGAGAACGAGGTCGAATCGAGGGGTAAATACCACGTGGTGGTGTCGGTATAGACATCCCTTTTCTCGCTTGATAATTCAACATATCCCGGGATATTTAAAGCCATAATGGTATATATGTTAGTATTATCAGCAGATACATGCGCTCTTATAGCCCGTCCTTCTCCCGGAGGAATAATCCACATTCTCGGTCGATAACCACTCGTCTGGACAATACCCGGCACTTTTCCCCGGTTAAACACCTTGATATCGTACGTATTGTGCATACGATACCTCTCATCCACCACATAAATGACGTGACCGTCTATCTCGAAAAGAGGTAACTCGTTACTTCTAAACCAATTCATAACAATGGAGTCCAACCTAACATTAAAATGGGCGAAGACTTCTCGAGAAAATTCCTCTAGAGTCGTTTCCTCGAAAAGGTGTCGCTTGAGGAAATCATGATAAGCATCGTTAAATTCTTTTTTCCCGATTCTGATCGCCAACAGAGCGTTTAACTCCATACATTTTTTGCGGATAATCTTATCAAGCAGATCCGGGGACAATAAGGGATCACTCAAAGCCTCTTCCAGACTATGCTCTTTCATGTAATCGAGGACATAGTACTCTATATCCGTCCCATGCTCCCAACTTAAGTTGGGATTAAAAGCCAAAGACAAGACATCATTAATCAAAGGACACTCGTCAGAGTAAACGAAACCCGTGTTACCCATACCGCTTGATTCCAGACCATAACTTCCTCGCTCAAACAGTTGAAATTCATTATCAAACCATAATTGAGTTTCTGGTTCTTCGTACGATCGTAATTGAGTTTTCAATCTCTTGTTGTCAGAAAAGAAAGACATGTCCACCGAGTATTTCTTTTCCGGGAGAAATATCATTCCCCCTTGTACCCTTTCTCCCTCCTGCAAGGCCTTCCCCGTGAACACATGAAAAGCACACGGCACTTCCACTATGGTGATCCAACTGTAAGGATATTGTAGCGTGGGATCAACGGCAATTTTATTCATCATGCGTTTTACGGCATAATTGTTATTATTACCATAAAATCCTATTGAAACTTTAGCACTTTCGATTATGTTCTTCCACTCCTCTTTAGGGATTTTATCATAAATATCGAGCATAAACTCATGTTCGGGCAAGTAGAAAAACTCTACCCGCGTCGGATATTCATCCTTTGCAAACTTCGATATTTTAGAGTCAGGAATTGATTGATCCCATTCCCATCTTTTCTCATCACTACCGACTATGATTTCCCGTTTTTTGTAATTACCTACACAAAGACTAATTCCTTTCATGTCATGCTCGAAGGTGAACATTGTCTTCCCATGCGTTTCCCGATTCGCCTCTCCCTGGCATATTGCCACCAAATTCGGATCATGTTCCACTTCCAATTTGTAGCGGGTAAACATGGCTCGCCTGAAACCGGATGCATCGTAGGGAGGCACACTGACCGGGTACCAAGCACATTCCGGCGTGAGTAATTTGTACCCTTTCTCGCAAAATGCGGGACTATAACCGAAATGGTAAATATCAATCGTGTTCACTGCCGGGGAAGCATACTTCTCTTCCGGGGTATCGAGAAAACAAAAACTATTGTCGATTTTCCCCTCGTATTTCACGATCACTTCTTTTGTCTCGCCGGGAGAAACCTTACAGTCCGCAAGAAGCACTTGCAGTTCACGCTGGTACTTGACATTTGCCCCGTCTACAGTAACCGAGGAGATCACAAGTCCGGGATTCAAATAAAGAATCAAAGGAAGTTCTTCGTCATCCTTGTTTTCTACAGTCATTCGGCTGGTCACGGAGATACCCCCGTTCCCTGTTTCTTTCAAATAGAGTTGATTATTAACAATTTTCAACACCTTTCCGGGGGTGTACTTTGAATAAGTTTCCCGGAATGCTTCCCTTTCATTAGACACGGATTGAAAATCGCAAGTATAGGCAACTGCGCATCCCCCGGCAAAGAGCAAGGGAAACAGAGTCACACGTGCCAATCGGAATGCCGCCTGCGCATTGTTGTGAATCCTAGGATAAGGGATCACGGCAAGAACGACCAGCCCCATCCCGAAGGACAAGATAAATACCCGTTGTGTCAAATAACTTCCAAGGTTCACGTGTCCCGTAATATCGGAAAACATATTGGGAATCCCCGTCGCCAACGGGTCAAACACCCCGTTTAACCATACAGAACCGGGAAGGGTCATTACCCCAAGAATGACCGCCAAAAAGATCACGCTCAAGCCTTGATTACTCGTTAGCCTTGATACAAGAGTGGATAGCCCCAAGCAGAAGATAAGGGTTGGAAGGTTTAGCGTCAACCAGTAGAAAAGATAATACCCAATGTTAAACACCTTGGGATAAAAAAGAAAATTCAGCAAGCCGCAAAAGGCGAAGCTCAGCACGTTGACCATCGAAAAGGCAAGGACTTTCCCGACTAGGTTTCCTGCCGCACTTTCTGAGTTCCCTTGCGGGTGAACGTTCAAGGCATCCATTGTATCCATACTGGTTAATCTCGTATCATTAATGACGAGTACCGTCACGAAGAAGATTTGTAAGATATTGAACAAGTAAGCACATGTGAAGGGAATGGATGAAGGGAATACCTGGGATACCCATTCCATCGGAGGTTGCTTTAAAAGTTGATCGATACTTTTGACATAAGGCAAAGCAGACAACGGTGTGAACACGTAAAGGACGATTCCCACGATTCCAAGAATAGCAAACATCAAAAAAATAACATTCCGGCGAGCAAGTTTGAACCCGTATAAAATTTCAATTA
>NZ_CAUFYA010000072.1:0-15847 GCF_959596855.1 uncultured Butyricimonas sp. | reverse complement strand
TTCCTTAAAAAAGGATGCGTTTCTAATGAAAGGCGGATATTTGAAAGGATATAAAATAATTAGTTTATGGAAAAATGGAACCGGGAAAATGTTCCGTGTTCATAGATTAGTTGCGGCGGCTTTCATTCCGAACCCGGAAAACAAACCATGTATCGACCATATCGACGGCGACCGAGCCAATAACCATGCAGATAATTTGCGTTGGGTTACGGTTAAAGAAAATCAGAATAACCCAATAACAAAATCTAAATGGATTGGAAAAAAAGCGAAACCGCACCACGAAAAAGCGGTTGAGCAAATAAAAAACGGTATTGTTGTAAATGTATTTGTTAGCATACAAGAAGCCGCCCGAAAAGGCAATTTTTCGGCAACGGCAATTTGTAAGGTATGTAAAGGGAAAGGAAATTTGCATAAGGGTTATAAATGGAGATATAAAAAATGAGAATCAAAAAGGGGCAACCCGATTACGGGGCAATTTCCCGCCGTTCAATCAAAAATGATTTCAGACGGGTACAAACATATTCGGAAAGGGAGAAACGCCCGCAAATCGAAAATCCGCCCGAAATAAATGCAGAAAGACGGGTTTTGTTTGTTGGGGAAAATTCCGGGTATTACAAATTGCGTTCTTTTATAGTTGGAAAATTGGTTCGGTTAGTTCAAAAATCAAGCGTCGGCGGTTGGGTTTGTGAGTTCGTACACGACGACGACCGAAAAGCGATAAACCATGCCGCCGGATGGTCGGATAATAAGAAACAATATTTGTTGGATTGCGTAAAATTCAAGTGAAATGAAAATAAAATCAAAAACCGGATATAAAATTGCGTTATACACGTTCGTGACGTTAACGGTTGCGTCTTATATGTGGGCGTTGTATAGTATCATTGTTTGGATAATTAAAGCGTTTTTTGTATGAGTGTAAACAAGGTTATTTTGATGGGACATACCGGGAAAGCCCCGGATTTTAGGGAGTTCGACAACGGGGGTTGCGTGGCGACCTTTTCGTTGGCAACCATGAAACGAGGTTATACCACAAAGGACGGGCGGCAAATCCCGGAGCGTACCGAATGGCATAACGTCATATTGCAAAACGGGTTGGCAAAGGTCGCCAATCAGTACGTCAAAAAGGGCGACAAACTGTATATTGAGGGCGAATTGAGAACCCGGAGTTATGACGATGCGCAAGGCGTCAAACGGTATGTTACCGAGATAGTCGCAACCGCTATGGAAATGTTGACCCCGAAAGCGACCGGAGCCAGGGCGCAAGTACCGCCGCCGCCCGTGCCGGATGCACCCGCCCCCGACGGAAACGACGATTTATCATTTTAAGCCGTTGACGATATGGGAGCGATAAACGGACGGGTTATTTACAGCCCAAAAGGTAAAGCCGGGGAATACGCCGAGAACGCCGCCAATTTCTTTGTCGGTTGTTCCAACGGTTGTACTTACTGTTATTTGCGCAAAGGTCGTGGCGCAAAGGTATTGGGAGGCAGTCGCCCGGAGTTGAAAAAGACGTTGCGGGAATATCCATACGCTTTGGATATTTTCAAAAACGAATTGTTGGCGCATAAGGAGGAATTGCAGAAAACGGGGTTATTCTTTTCGTTCACGACCGACCCGTTGTTGCGGGAAACGGAACGGTTGACCCGTCAAGCGGTCGGCGTATGCCAACGCCACGGCGTCCCGGTTAAGATATTGAGCAAATGCGCCGAGGGGTTGAACCGCTTCATTGATTTTGCCGAGGCGTCCGAGGGTTGGGACGTGTCCCGTATCGCTTTGGGCGCAACGTTGACAGGTTGCGACGAATTGGAGCCGAACGCCGACCCAAATATGATGCGGGTTAATGTGTTGGCACGGGCAAAACGCCACGGGTTCCGCACCTTTGCAAGCGTGGAGCCAATCCCGCCGGGAATGTACGACCGGGCAATTGGGATAATCAAATTGTCGTATCCGTTCGTTGACCTGTATAAAATCGGGCTGCAGAGCGGCGGCAAATATCCGAAACGGGAAATACGATTGATTTACGACACAATTACGGAACATTGGGAGGGACGCCCGGAACAACCCCGTATCTATTGGAAAGATAGTATTGTTAATCCGTTGGGGATTGACCGGGGAGAATTGCCGGGGTATTGTGTCCCTGTTAATTGGGATTTGTTTAACAATGAAAAGTGAAATACGGGTTGAGGTTCCCGCCGATTGCCGATTGGTCGGAGTAAGGACGGACGGCGATGTTGTCGTTATCATTTACGAGCCAATCCAAAACGTCCGGCAAATTGGATTTATCCATTACCCGGAACCCGACGACGAAACCGAGGAACCCGAAAATAAAAAGTAAATATGCAGTACAGCAATAAGAATTACAACCCGGAAAAACACGACCGTTGGCGTGCGTTGACCGTAAAACAGCCATACGCAAATGATTTGGTAACGGAGGCGTACAAGGACGAAAACGGTATTGTTTACGGGAAAAAGACAATTGAAGTTCGGAGCAAAAACACGTCATACCGTGGCGACGTGCTGATATGTTCCGCAGCGTCCCCGGTTTATCCGGGAATGGAAAGCGGCGTTACTTTGGGATTGGTTGAGTTGTACGACGTAAAGCCGATAAAAGAGTTTACGCCGGAGGATTGGGAAAACACCCGGATTCCAAAGGAAAAGAGGGCGAAAATAACAAAGGGGTACGGGTGGTTGATGCGCAACCCCCGCCGGGTTATTGAATTTCCGATTAAGGGGCAATTGGGTATCTATAATCTCGTATATACAAAAGGTTGTATTGTCGAATATCCTAAAGTTATGGTAGTGGATAAAGAGGCATACAATAAAATAAAAGAAACGTATTAGTTTATTGTATTATGGTTTAATATTATCTTTGCAAAAAAAAAGATGGAAAATTGGAAGTTTATAAACGCTAATTATGAAGTTTCAGACAAAGGTAATATAAAGTCTGTAAATTATCGGGGAACGGGTAAAAGTGCGATACGAAAGCAATCTATTAGTAAAAACGGATATATGCGGGTAATACTATCAGATAATGGTAAAAACAAAACATATTTCGTTCATAGATTAGTTGCGGCGGCTTTTATTCCGAACCCGGACAATTTGCCGGAAATAGACCATATCGACGGCAACCGAGCCAATAACGATGCGACTAATTTACGTTGGTGTACGAGAAAGCAAAATTTGAATTATCAAAAAGCAATTAATAAAAAACGTGAAACCATGAAGAAAGTAAATACATGGTTTAAGAAAACCGGAAAAGATAATCACAATGCAAAACCCGTTTATCAATATGATTTAGAGGGTAATTTTATAAAGAAATGGGATTGCATACATGATGCGCAAAGATGCGGTTTTAATCATGGAAATATTATTAGTTGCTGTAAGGGACGTTTAAAACATTATAAAAAATATATTTGGAGATATGAGTAAAAAACAGGTTGGAATTATCCGCAACAATGGCGACGTACATACGGCGCAAATTGGGTTTCATATCCGACGGGTCGGCGTCTATGTTTACGCCCGTGAGTATTGGCAATATCATAGTTGGCAATTTGGGGTATCCATTGATGCAATAAACGGTTACGACCGTTATGTTGATATTGAGGCGAAAATATTGTTTGTCGGCATTGGCATACGGTTTATATGGATTAAAAGAAAGGTAAAACGATGAAAGCAAAGATTTTATTGTTATCTTTGGCAACGCTTTTGTTGGGGGCGTGTCAAAGCGAGAACGAACCAACGGAGGCATTTAATTTACTTCTAAAATCCGAGAGCATGGAAGAAAGAAACGAGTTTGTAACGAATACCACGGCGGCAATGATACAGATAAACGCCCCCCGGTATAATTGTGAGATTGTCGAAACCGCATTAGCGGGCGGCGATGGGGTACGAATTTGCGTAAAAGGCGCAAAGGAAGATTTGGACGCATTGTTTGACTATGTAAACGAAGCGGGCAAAGAATGAGAGTAAAGCAACCCGAAATATTCGACCCGAAAAGGGAGTACAAGCCCGGCGAACGTGCCATTTACAAAGGCATGGTTATTATTGCCGAGTTATGGACGAAAGCCGCCCAAAGGTTAGCAGACGACCCCGGAACCCTGTTTTGCCAACGGTGCGTCCGTTGCAAGATAGACCGGGACGTTTGCAACGGGGCGCACTTGCAATGCGATAAGTACAACAGAACCGACCGAAAAACGATATTTTGGCGGTTGGTATATCCGAAAACAGTAAGAACGAATAAAAAATTAGAGCGATGACAGAAAGTAAGTTAAACCCGTTTGATGCGGAATTGTTGGTTATGATTGGCGATATTGCCAAAAGCCAACCGGAGGTCGAGGAAAAACCCGACCGTTACGAAATCACGGTTGACACAACCGAGATACAGGGAAACGCAATTGAAGCACTAAAACAGGCAGTCGCCGGACGATTGGGGAAACGCTTGTTAGTTACCCACACGTTAGACGCCGCCGTTGTTTTCAACGTCGAGTACGACCCGACGGAATACCCGGAACAAATCCGCACCCGGTTAGTTGAGCCGGACGCCACGGCGGGAACCCGATATTGCCGCACGTTGTTAGAAGTTGACGCAATACAGGTACGCCGGGACAATTTGGACGACCTGTTGAGATTTACCGGAGGCGGAACCATGACGATACCGAGATCCCCAAACGGGCGGGCGGTTTATTCGTTCCCGGACGGCAACGGCATTTTCATTGACGCCCCGGAAACGTACTACATTGTCCGGGAACCGGACGGACGATTGACAACCCGCCCGGAAAGAGAGTTTAACCGGGAGTTTGAGCCGAAAGGCGTAAGCGTACCGAAAGAACCCGGCGATAAGGGATGCGGGAATTGCGCCAACTTTACAAACGAGGATGTCAACGGGAACGGTTATTGCGAGGCGTTCAAATGCAAACAATCGTGCGGCGTTATGCCGTGCCAAGAGTACAAACCTAAAAATCAATAAAACGATGAACAAAAGAGAAAAATTTTTGAAAGAGATTGTCGAGGTTATCAACCGTAATTCTTTGGAGGCGCATTTTAACGATACCCCGGATTACATATTGGCGAAAGTCGCAGTTGAAGCAATGGAGAATTTCGCCGAAGCGTCCGCAGGGAGGGACAATTGTCACAGGTTCAAAGAAGCCGATAAGCCGGGCGAGGTTGTGCGGAATGAGGATTGCGACAATTGCCCGGTTCGGGGGATTTGCCCGGAGCATAAGAAGCCGGAGGCGTTCGACGTCCCAAAGGAGGTGCGAGCAATGGCGGAATTTTTCGGCAAGATGTTCCCCGGTTCCGAGGTAGAAATACGCCGGGTCGGAATGCCGAAAAGGAACCCACGGGATAAACGCCGGGCAAAGAACCAACGAAAGAACCGAAAAGGAGGGCGCAACAATGAAAGATAATTGCAAAAACCCATGTATGATGTTTGCTAATCCCAATATTTGCTTTATTGGGGATGAAAGATTAGGAATATGGCGACACACAACCGCCGACCGGATAATATCCGGGTTAATGGGTAACTATCAAAGCGCAAAAGCATGAAAGCAAAAAATAATTGCCCGGATATAATTCCGAATATGCCGACCGAATGCGCCCCGGATAATCGACGCCCCGAAAAGATATGCGGAACGTGTCGATATTTTAACCCGGAATTTCCGGTAAATGGAAAGCCCGCCCCGGTATGTTTGGCAATAAAAGAAATGAAAGGGGGAACGGAATACAGCAACCCCCGTGGAACGCAACATTATTTTCGTTGCTCAAATGGGAGGTACGAAATAGGCATAAGCAATTAGGCAATCAGCCCCGGAAACAAAGCCGGGGTTTTGCCGTTTATATGTGAGAGAGAACAAACGGTCGGCAATGTACCGGAAAAGCCGTAAATTTGCCCCGTGGTTAAGAGATAACCGCCGAGATATACAAAGTATCGGATAAGACAATAAAGCCTCTTAAAATGGAAATCCCCCGCAAATAACTTGCAATCGAAAAACATTTGGTACCTTTGCAAAAAAAAGATATGGAAGTTTGGAAAGATATACCCGGTTTTGAGAATTACCAAATATCCAATTATGGTAATGTAAAAAGCCTCAATTATGGGAGGACAGGAAAACCCAAGTTGCTAAAACCAACTGTAAGCGGAAAAGGTTATTTGCAAGTAAGGTTATCGAAGTCCGGTAAACCAAATGCGTTGTTGGTTCATAGATTGGTTGCAATGGCATTTGTTCAAAATCCAAATAACCGGAAACAAATAAATCATAAGGACGAAAACAAGTTCGATAATAATGCCGATAATTTGGAATGGTGCGATAATCAGTATAACAATACATATAACGGCAAACATAATAAAATTGCCAAACCTGTAATACAACGTTCAAAAGCCGGAAACGAAATTGCCCGGTATAAATCTATAAGGGAAGCGGAAAGAAAAACGGGAATACAAAATATAACAATTACCCGATGTTGTAAAGGAGTGTATAAAACGGCGGGCGGGTATGTGTGGAAATACGATTTGACGATTAAGGAGGTTTGACGATGAAAAAGAGAAAGAAGCCATTAGGCTACAACAAACGTTCCGAGGAACAACGAATTTATGACATTCGGTTTTGTGCCGATTTATTTTTGCGTGGTTATTCGTACCGGGAAATTGCGGACGCATTGAACCGGGATTTGTCCGCCCGTGGAATGGGTTATACAATAACCTTTCAAATGGTTTATTACGATTTGCAACAATGCCTTATCGAATGGAAGCGGGAACGGTTGGATACAATCGACGAATATGTTACGCAGGAATTGCGCAAGTTGGATAAAATGGAGCAACAAGCGTGGGAGGCGTGGGAGGTATCCAAAACCGGAAAGCAGCGCACCAAAGAGAAAACCAACCGGGGGCGTCCTATCAAAACGGATGCGACCGACGGCTACCCGAAATATTACGGGTATGACGAAACGACCGTTGAAACGTCGGCGGGCAATCCCCGGTTTTTGGACTTGCTGTTGAACATTCAACAACGCCGGGCAAAGATGTTAGGGTTCGACGCCCCGGTTAAAATAGAGATACCCGGATACAATGCCGGAACCGAGGACGACAAACCCAAATACGATGCAACCGTTATTCCAAAGGATTTATTGTTTGCCGTCGCCGACAAATTACAATCCGCCGAATATGCAAAGGTTATGGCAGAGAAAGGAGGGGCGCAATAATGGCAAAGAAAACCGCACCCGCAACCCGTCCGGGACAAAAGCAACCGGAATGGACAAAACATATTTGCGACGACTGTAAACACGCCCGTTGGGTCGAAACGCACCAAAATAAGGATTGGGAGGGGAAATATATTTGCCTTACGTGTCCGTTTGAACAATGGCATATAATCCGAGGGCGTCAAGCGTGCGCAAAGTTTGAACAAAAACCAAAGGAGGGGCAAAAATGAAAAAAGATATTACGGCGGCTTTGTCTGCAATAGATAAACGTTATATACCGCATTGCAATACGAATATTTGGGGCGGCGAAATTGTGGTTATGGAACGAAAGGGCGTTGCCTTTTGTCGTATAGCATGGGACGACGACGACCCGGATACGGTTTATATTGATAGTTTAAGCGTTGATAAAGATATGCGCCAACGTGGTATCGCCCGGCATATCTTAACAATGTTAGAAACGGTCGGTTGCTTATTGGGGGCGAAACAATGCCGATTATCTGTAATTGTTAATTCGTGGATTTATGATTGGTATAAACGCCGGGGATATGTTGATTATTCAGACCACGACGACAACCGTTTTATTTGGATGCAAAAAGAGATAAGGAGGACGGGTAATGAATAACGACGAAATGTTGGCAATGTATAAAGCCATAAGCGAGAACCCCGGCGAAATAGTCAAGGAAGCCGCCCGCAATCGGTTAATCAACTTTTCCCGGTATATACAACCGGATATGGTATTGGAGCCGTTCCACGTCGTATATTATACGTTGTTGGATATGTTCGCACACGGGTTAATACGTAAAATGATTGTTCAGCAACCCCCGCAACATGGCAAATCGGAGGGGTCAAGCCGCAAATTACCCGCATTTATGTTGGGGTTAGACCCCGACCGCAAAATATGTATCGGTTCGTATGCGGCGACAATCGCACGGGATTTTAACCGGGACGTTCAACGAATAATCGACACGCCCCGGTATCGTGAATTATTCCCCGGCACGTACTTAAATGGGTCGAACGTCGTAACAATGGCGAATACCTATTTGCGCAATTCCGATGTTATCGAAATGGTCGGGCGTAAGGGGTCGTTGCGTGTCGTCGGTCGTGGCGGTTCGCTGACGTCTAAAACCGTGGACGTTTCGATATTGGACGACGTGTATAAAGATTACGCCGAGGGTAACAGCCCGATAGTACGGGCGGCGGCGTGGAAATGGTACACGACCGTTGTACGCACCCGTTTACACAATGATAGTCAAGAATTGATTGTATTTACCCGTTGGCACGATGACGATTTGATAGGGCGCATTGAAAAGAGCGGCGAAACGATTATTGATGTTAAGTGTTGGGCGGATTTGGAGGACGTAACGCCGGGGGCGTGGGTGCGCATAAACTTTGAGGGGTTGAAAACCGGGGAACCGACCGAGATAGACCCACGGGAACCGGGGGCGGCATTATGGGAAAGCCGACACAGTAAGCAAAAGTTGGAAGCGCAAAAGGCATTAGACCCGGTGCAATTTCAATGCCTGTATCAAGGCAACCCCGGTTCCGCCGAGGGTCGATTGTACCAACCTTTCAAAACGTGGGTCGAAAAATCCGATTACGGCACGTACATTCGTTCCGGCGCATACATTGACGTTGCCGACGAGGGCGACGACCTGTTGTTTGCCGCAACGTATGACGTGTATAAGTCCGACAATCTGTTTTTCAACGAGAAAACAAAGCGCATGGAGCCGATATTGTTTGCCCTTATTACAGATATGGAAATGACGGACGAAAATACGGACGTTACAACCGTAACCGTCCCGGCGATGATTAACCGGAACGGGACGCAAAAAGCGTGGGTTGAGAGCAACAACGGTGGTGCGGGTTACGAAAAGGTTATTAAAAAGAAAGTCCGGGCGATTACCGACCCGTTTTATCAAGGGGGCAACAAGGAAAGCCGGATAATAACAGCGTCCGCAATGGTTAATCAACATATAATTATGCCGTTCGGTTGGGAAACCCGGTACAAAGCCGTTTACGACCATGTAACCGGATTTTTGCGCAATTTCGGTGCCAATACGCACGACGACCCGGAGGACGGATTGACCGGGATATATGAAAAAGAGATTGCGGACGGCAATATACAGCCATACGCACACGCAAACCGAGGCGTAAGACGACGCAATTAGCAATATTTTTGAGATATGCAAGATTATCCGGGAAAAAGTTTATAACTTTGTAACCGAAACGAGAGGGCAAAGGGACAGCCCCGGAGAAAGTAATAATATTTTTAACGTTAAAAACAAAGAAGTATGATTTGTAAATGTCCGGCGGGGGCGGCGTTGCCCGATGTACCCGCAATTACGTGTTCGGAAAGTTTCGGACAGGTTCAGAAAGTGGCTTTTCAACGTCTTATGAAAGACGACGGAAGCAAAAACAGTTTTACGAGTGAAAAAGCGATTACGGCGTTAGCGTCATGGACGCCCCTGTTATCGGCGGCGGATAGCACGAAAATAGTTGTTTCGCCGTATATCCAAGCCCCGACCGCCGAGGCGGGAGCCGCCCGCACCTTTGGAGGCGGTAACGAAACGTTAGGAGGCGTCGAAGAGATTATTGGACGTGAACCAACCCCGTTTACCGGAGTTATCCGCAAAGCCCCGCAGGAGGTTATCAAGGCATTAAAGGAAATGCAATGCGAAAGTTGGGGCGACAATTTGGGTATCTTCATTTTCGACGAAAACGGCGCAATTGGAGCCATTAAGGACGCCACAACGGAGGGTACATTTTACCCGATACCGATACGTTCGTTGTTTATCGGCGATAAGACGTTGGGCGGATTGGAAGCCCCGGACAGCAACGCAATACAATGGTCGTTTTTGCCGAATTGGTCGGACGATTTGGCGATTGTTGCCCCGGCGTTTAACCCGCTTACGGATTTGAAACCCGCATAAGCGTAATGACGGCGAAAGTTACAAAGGTCGTGTTGGAGTGTCCGACCCTTAACACGACCGAAGAATTTGAGATTAACCACGCCGAACGCCTGTTGCGGATGCCTAACAATGGCGGTTGGCAGTTGCCCGAAAAAACACCTTTTGAATTTAGCAAAGAAAATGGGATTAGATATAAAACGCATAAGAAAGGAAATAACGGAACCGAGGAAAAAGGCGACGATAAATAAAGCGGTCATACACCAAAACCGCATTAAATTTCACGCCCAAACCAACGTAACGCCCTTAATGTGTTTACCCACGACCGATTTTTTGGCATGGGTTCAAAATCTTATCCCGCACGATAAATTCAAAATTTTCAAAACATTGTTCCGTTACCCCGTTCGTACCAACGAGGTAACGGGCATTTGTTTTGATAAGTTAAGCCGTATTTTCGACGGTCGTAACCCGGCGTTCAACTATCAATTTCAAAACACGGAACAACGGGACGATTGGGAGTATTACCGCCAAGATGTATTAAAGGAGCCGGAAATTTGGAGCACGAAAGGTTGGGAGTTTTTCAAGACGGAAATAAACAGCGTCTTAATAGTTGATTTGCCCGCCGAGCAAAACCCCGCCGACCGATACCCGACCCCGTATTTTTATTGGCTACCTATCGAAAGCGTCATAACCTTTGAGGCAAACCGGACAACCGGGGTTATGGATTGGATAATTTTCCGCCAACCCGATAAACGTATTGCAGTTATTGACGATGAACGATACAGAGTATTTGCAGAGGACGACGGCGGCAACATAGGCGAATTATTGGTTGATAACCCACACGATTTGCGCTATTGCCCCGCCCGTTTCTTTTGGAACGAGCCAATGAATTTGCGAGAACCGGACGTTAAACAATCCCCGCTAACAAAAGAATTGGAGGCGTTGGATTGGTTTTTGTTTTTCCATATATCGAAGCGGCATTTGGATATGTACGGGGCGTACCCGATATATTCCGGTTACGAACAATCGTGCGATTTTACAAACGCCGAAAACGGCGATTATTGCGACGGTGGATTTTTGAAAGACAAACAAGGGTATTACAGGTTAGACCAAGCCGGGTTATTGATGCGTTGCCCCAAGTGCGGCGACAAACGGATTACAGGGGCGGGTTCCTTTGTTGAAATACCGATACCGGACGGGGACAAACAACCCGATTTGCGGAACCCGGTACAAATGTTGACCGTTGACCGTACAAGTTTGGATTATAACGTTGAGGAAGAAAAGCGATTGCGGGAAAACATTATTACCGCCGTCGTCGGACAAAACGAGGAAGTAACCCAACGGGAGGCATTCAACGAACAACAGGTTAAAGCCGCATTTGAGAGCCAAAGCACGGTATTAAACCGAGTGAAAAAAGGCTTTGAAGCCGCCCAACAGTTCGTCGATGAAACGGTTTGCCGATTGCGATACGGCAATATGTTCGTATCTGCAAAAGTCAATTACGGCACGGAGTTCTATTTGTACGACGCAAGCGAGTTGCGGAACCGTTACAAGTCGGCAAAGGAAAGCGGCGCAAGTGAGGCAGAATTGGACGCCCTACAAAATCAGATTATCGAAACGGAGTACCGGAACAACCCAACCCAATTGCAACGTATGTTGATATTGGCAGAGTTGGAGCCGTACCGCCATTTGACCCGGAACGAGGTATTGGATTTGTACGGGCGTAACTTAATCCCGGAGAATGAATTGCGTATAAAGTTGAATTTCGCTAACTTTGTCCGCAGGTTTGAACGGGAGAATACAAACATTTTGGAATTTGGAACGCAAATACCATTCAACCAAAAGATTTCAGTAATAACAAGTAAATTTAACGAGTATGCGAGTGAAAACAGCAACCGAGGGTAAAACAAAGGACGTCGCAATTACCGACGTCACCCCCGAAAACTACATTGTACCGAGCAACGAACAACATTTGTATCATTGCGTTATTGAGGTACGCAAGTTTGACAGCGAAACGGGCAAACGCTTATCCGTCCCCCGTATCCAAAAGTTCGGCAAAAAGTCGTTTGAAAACGGCATTTTGGACGCACTGAAAAAACAGGGTTACACGATTACCGTATTGCACGACCCCAACGAGTACGTCAAGGCGCAAGCCGAGGAAAAAGCGGCACGAACCGCCGCACAGCAGAAAGCCGCCGAGGAAAAAGCCGCCGCCGATGCAAAGGCAAAGGCAGAAGCCGAGGCGAAAGCCAAAGCCGAGGAAAAAGCGGCGTTAAAGGCTGAAATTTTGGCGGAATTGAAAGCGGCGGGAGTTATCCCGGCGGAACCCGCCAAAGAAACCAAAGCCGATGCAAAGGCAAAGGCAGAAGCCGAGGACAAACCCGGAGCGAAAAAGTAACAGAGTATTAAACTATTAAAAATACGATTATGGCACAGATTGCACAGCAGGACAATTTGGTTATTGAAGTAACAACAACCGCCGCCGCATTGGATAGCGACACAAAGAAAAAGTTGATTGAATGTATTGAGGGCGGAACAATTGCCGACGTCATTTTGGTAACAAAAGAGGTTGAAAAGAAAATCAGCCATGCATGTGTTGTTAGTTGGTTGGTTGACACAACCGGGGATTTCCCAAAATACACAATTGATATTATTAACGCAAACAGCGGAAAAGTAGAAGCAATCGCACTTAATTAATTCAAAGGGTAAGAATATTATGTTAACGAGAGAAATTTTAATTGCAAATGCGGCTTTGTCCGGTTTGACGGACGAACAAATTGCGGCAATTACAACATTGTCCGCCAACGACGAAAATAGCGTTATCGCCAAAAAGACGGGCGAAATTTACGGCGGATTGGATGCCGATATTTTGGCGGCGTCCGGTATCGCAAAGAACGGAACCGAAAAGACGTTTGATTACGCAAAACGTGTGGTCGCCGAGTTCAAAACCAAAGCGGAAAGTGCAAGCGCATTGCAAACCCAAATCGACAGTCTGACGAAAGAAAAGGCACGTTTGGAAAAGGCAATTGCCGACGGTGCGACCGATGCGGAAACGGCAAAGGCGTTGAAACAGGCGAAAGCCGATTTAACGGCGGTAACAACGCAGTTTAAAGACCTCAAAAGCAAGTACGATGAAGCCGAAAAGAATTTCCAAACGGAGTTGTTAGGCGTTCGTATCGAGGGTGCATTGCAGACCGCAACCGCCGGGTTGAAATTCAAACCGGAATTGCCCGAAAGCGCAACAAAGGTTTTGTTAGCACAAGCAATCGACAAAATTAAGGGTATGAACCCCGAATATATCGACGACGGAAAAGGCGGTAAAATCCTTGCTTTTAAGGACGAAAGCGGCGCAATTATGCGTAACCCGAACAATCAGTTGAACCCGTACACCCCCGGCGACCTGTTGGCAAAGGAATTGGAAACAATGGGTATTTTGGATAAGGGACGCCAAGCCGGAGGCGGCGGAACGGTTCCCCCGGCGGGCGGTTCCGGCGGTGGTGGCGGAACAACCATTGACATAACGGGCGCAAAAACCCGTGTCGAGGCTTACGAAGCAATCGCCGCAAACCTTATGGCGCAGGGTTTAACGGCGGGTTCCGAAAAGTTCGGCGCCGCAATGAAACAGGCATGGCAGGACAACAATATTGCCGCATTGCCGGAAAAGTAAACAATCACGGGTAAAGGGTAAACCCGCATTTAATAACAATTAAATTTTTAACATTATGTCATTAGTAGCAACAAGATTGCAAAATTGGCGGATTGAAAACCCGGAATTAGACCGTAATATGACCCGCCCGTGTGAGTATGGCGCATTGGATTTTTTCATTGAGCAAACCAACGCCCCGTCCTCAATCATTAACCCCAATTTGCGTGACCGTGCGTTTGCGTCCATTGGTAACACGGTACAAGTACCCGTTATCAATTACGACGGCGATGTACAGGTTAGCAATGTCCGTTCGTGCGTTATCGCTGACGATGAAAATACGTCCGCATTGGTAACGGTTGTTTGGGCGACTTATGCCATTGGCTTTACAATGGTTCCCGCCGCATACATGAACAACGAAATTTCCTACGAACACGACTTTTTGCGCAAAATGGGAAAGACGTGCCGGGCTTTGGCGGACAAATTGGACGTCGGAGCCGTTGCCGCATTGGAGGCAAACAAAACACAGGTGTTCAAAACGTTGCTTAACTACACGAAGACGGGCAACGTGGTACAGGTTTCAACCCAAATGGCGACCGAGATTTTGGGCGATATTAACCCGATTATGCGGGCTAACTGTTACCCGGAATATATCCACATTATCGCCAACGCCGGGGTTGATAGCCTTATCCGTAAACTTGCACAACATGACGTTTACAACGACGTAAACAAGCGCATGGAGTACGACAACAAGGTTTTGCACTACACGAACAACGTAACCGACGAAACGGGCAAAATGGGAACCATGTTTGCCGTTGCTGACGGTAATGTTGGTATCCTTACCCGTGTTGACCGTGAGGCATTGCGCCGCACCCGTGCGAATTTCCACGAATGGGACGTTGTACGTTTGCCGTACATTGATTTGCCCGTTGGTTCGCACTATTACACCGCCGTTGGCGACCAGTCCGCAATCATGGGCGCCGCAACCGCCGATTTGACGTGCGCCGTTAAGGAGTATTTCGGATTTTCCGTTGACGTGGCGTATATGGTTGCTTACAACAGCAACCCGGATACTGTGGCAAACCCGATTATCAAAGCCGAGATTGCCGCCCGCAATCCAAACGAACCGTTGGGTATGCCTGTATATGTAACCAACGCCGGGGAATTTCCCGCCGGAGGTGCGGGCGCATAACGCCGGAGCATAACGAATTGTTAAACCGAGGGGACGGGGTGGTTATCCCCGCCCCCTTATTTATTTCAAACGCAGATGTACCGATTAAAAGAAATACAGGACGCATTATTGCACGTCGTCGGGTGGGAACAATCATACGACCCGGCAAAGGCGATAGACGACAATTTAACGCAGACGGAAAGCGGTTTGACGTTTCAAGGTGCGCACCCCCTTGTTACTTTGGATAATGTCCGGGCAATCGTCCCGGATGATTTCGTTTTTCAATATCCGGTTTGGAATATGATACCGGAATACAAAGCCGGGGCAAAGGTTCGCCACAACAACAAAGTTTGGATTGCCGCACGGGACAACCAAAACGAGGAACCGACCGAAAGCGATTTTAACGACGATTACAACGACGATTACGGTAACCCATATTGGCAACCGTACAATTTCATTTCCGATTATTTGGAGCGGTTGACCCGTAACGGTATTGCGCAAATGGTACAAACATTCACGCAAATAAAGGGATTGGATAAGGAAACAAAGAACCTATTGGAACGGCGCACGTTCTTTGACGGTGCGGGACGTATCCGGGCGACGTTGCCGAATAATCATAAATTAGTCGGGTTTGAAATTGTCCCGGTTCGTTCTATGGGCGTAACAATGAAAATCGAACAAATCGGGTTGCAAATGACGGGCGCAACCGGGGTTGTCCGTATGTATCTTTTCCATTCGTCCCAAATTGACCCGATAAAGACGTTTGATTTGAATTTTACGCAGACAAACGGCGGTTTTCAATGGTTCCCGTTGAAAGATTGTTATTTACCGTATATCAGTACCGGAAACAACGCCGGGGGGTCGTGGTTCCTTTGTTACAACCAAAACGATTTGCCCGCCGGGATGCAGGCAATTAACATGACAAAGGATTGG
>NZ_CAUFYA010000071.1:0-16614 GCF_959596855.1 uncultured Butyricimonas sp. | reverse complement strand
CGTAAGAGCTGTAAGGTGCGGGCAGGGCGACCACGGAACCTATCCCGGCGACGAGCGCGATAATGAAGACTCCAAGCATGCCGTACCGCAACCACGACAGGGCGGGGGAGTAGGAGTAGGGTAGTTTCTTCCGCCGTTTCCCGAACCATGCCACCACGTCTTGAAATACACCCAAGGGGCAGAGCACGGAGCAATACACTCGTCCGAGCAACAGGGTGAGGAGGACGAGGAATACGACAACTCCCGCGTTTAGTGCCAGAACGGCGGGGAGGAATTGGATTTTTGCCAGCCAGCCGAACCACCCGTGCAGCGTTCCCGTGAAATCGAGAAAGAGGAGGGTGATGAGTGCGAAGCAAATCATAGCAAGTGTCAATCTGAGTTTTCGTAGCATCATGTCTTCGTTTTTGAGTTTACACGACAAAGATATCCGGTTAATACTCTGGTTAATACACTTGTTGCTTTAAAGCGAAAAAATGTAAACTAATGACGAAAATAAATCAATTCCACTAAAACGGAGTCGTGGGAAAATATAGCTCTGTTTTCTCCAGAGTTTCGTGTAAAATAAGTTAATTTATATTTATATATAATGTATCATACTTGTAGTTGATTTGTAGCATCTCCCATTCAATTCCCATTCAACTCCTATTCAAAGCCTATTATAATAGGATAATAATAGAATTTAAATTGTATTTAAATAAAATTTAATAACTAGAAAATACGTGTTATTATCATTTATATTAAGAATAATATTATGGAGCGTTTTAGAATTTTTTCTCGAAAACGAGAGGAAACCTGAAAATATTTTGACATGTCGGGGGGAAGGGGCATAAATCGTGGAATGTCAGTTGTTTGATGTCGGTAGGAAAAATAAATTGATTTTGTAGAGTGATAATTCATTTTACTTTGTAATTTTGTAGACCGATGTTCAAAGAAAGTCACAAGTAAATAGAAAGTTATTATTCATGGAGAATTATATTGTTTCGGCGCGTAAATACAGACCTGCAAGTTTCGATACAGTGATAGGGCAACACTCGATTACATCCACGTTGAGAAACGCTATCCTCAATAAACAATTGGCACAGGCTTATTTGTTTTGCGGACCGCGCGGTGTTGGGAAAACGACGTGTGCCCGTATTTTTGCCAAGACGATTAATTGTATGAATTTGCAACCCAACGCGGAACCCTGCAACGAATGCGAGTCCTGCCGGGCGTTTAACAGCGGGCGTTCGTTGAACATACATGAACTGGATGCCGCCTCGAACAATAGCGTGGATGATATCCGCGGATTGGTAGACCAAGTACGGATATTGCCGCAGGTGGGGCGTTACAGCGTGTATATTATCGACGAGGTGCATATGTTGAGTGCCTCGGCTTTCAATGCGTTTCTGAAGACATTGGAAGAACCGCCCGCCCATGCCATATTTATTCTGGCGACGACGGAAAAGCACAAGATTCTGCCGACCATATTGTCGCGTTGCCAGATATATGACTTCAACCGGATTAAGGTGCCCGACACGATCGAGCATTTGAAGCGTATTGCGGCAAAGGAGGGAATACAGGCAGAGGAGGAGGCTTTGAACGTGATCGCCCAAAAGGCTGACGGGGCGATGCGTGACGCTCTTTCTATCTTTGATCAGGTTGTCAGTTTCTGCGGTAAGAATTTGACTTACGATAAAGTGATCGAGAATCTGAACGTGTTGGATTACGATTACTATTTCAGGTTAACCGATTTGTTCTATGCCGGGAAGGTGGCCGAAACGTTCTTGCTTTTCAACGAGATCATGGAAAAGGGATTCGATGCCGGAAACTTGATATCGGGGCTCGGTCGACATTTTCGCGATCTGTTAGTGGCGAAAGAGTCGATAACAGTACAATTATTGGAAGTGAGTGCTTCCATCAAAGAGCGTTACCTGCAACAGGCACAGACGGTAACTCCCGATTTCATCTTCGACGCCTTGAAAGTCATCGAGCAATGCGAGATGCAGTATAAAATTCGCATGGAGAAACGCTTGTGTGTGGAACTCACTCTGATTAAATTGTGCCAGATTAATGAGCTAAAAAAAAAAGCCTTAGTATAGAGGAGTTTGCCGGGTTATTAAAGATCGAAGGATTTAGCGGTAAATTCCAGCAAGCGAACGGGGACAGTGTAAGTGTGACGCCACCCGCAGAGGAGAAGAGTGTCAGCGTTGTAACTCCGAAGACAGGCGGAAAGCCCGAGAATATACATTCTTTTAATTTGAAAAAGGCATTGGAAGAAACGAAGGAGAAACACAACGAGCTGCGGGAGAGACAGAGTGTAAAAACTGATGATAACCGGGTGAAGGCTCAAAGTGAATTCTCCCTTGCCGACGTGTCGGGTGCGTTGGAAACATTCCTCGCTACCTTGGGTGAGGAGGATAAGGCGGCGAAGATCGCCCTTTTGTCCCACGCGCCTAAAGTGGAGGGATTTGTCATTACGATTGAAGTGGATAATGATTTCCTGTTGACCAGAGTCATGGATTTACATCCGGCATTACTTTCTTTCTTGATGAAGAAACTGAATAACGGGTATATCACGCTGAACGTGCAAATCTACGTGGAAAAAAATAACGGGGAGGAAAAGAAGCGTCTGTTTACCTCTAAAGATAAGTTTGAACATTTCGTGACTATTAATCCCGCTGTCGGTGAATTGAAAGCCCTTTTCGGGTTGGAAATAGAGTGATTCTGTGATTAGAGAATGACAGGAACTGAAAGCATTAAATCACAGAATAAGCGTCAGCTTGTGTGGAGGAATTTAGATCGTTTCCCCGTCTGCCAAATGGATTAATTTATCCCTTTCGCCCACGATCCACACGACATCCCCTGCCTCGAAAATGGTGTCCGGGGTGGGATTCATGGTGGACGTGCCGTTGCGCTCGATACCGATGACCAGACAGGCGGCTTTATCCCGGATGCCGGATTCCCGGATGGAATGCCCTACCAGCGGGGTGTTTTCCTCGATTATGAATTGTTCCAGACTGACTTCGGGCGGGCGTTGCTGTTCCAGTTCCTGTTTTCTTTTTTCCACCCGGTCTTCCACGAACTTACGGAACACTTCGATCTCTTTATCTGTCGCTGCCACGATGATATGGTCAAACGGGTACAAACGTTCCTCGCCGCCGGGGATATTGATGCGTTCCTCGCCGCGGATGATAGTTACCACGCTTACCCCGCAGGATTGGCGGAAATTCAATTCTTTTAATGTTTTCCCCACGCTGGGAGAGGATTGTGACACCTCGAAATCTGCCAAATGAAGATCCCGGTTGAGCAAATGTTGCACGAAACGTTGTTTGATAGGTGATTTGCGTTCTTGCTCCTGTTGGCGTGCCGTGAAATTACGCAGGAAACGCCTTTCCAGCAGGATAGAATACTTCTTCAGTCGTTTGGAATAAATGAAAAACAGGATAATGGCACTCGCGATCAGCAATAAAAGTCCTGCCGCCACGTTCACGAGGCTGGAAATCACGAACATGACAATTCCGATACACAAGGCTACACGCAGCACGATGAGCGACACGAGCGGTCCCCGGTTGTATTTACTGTCGTTCCAGAGGTGTTGAAACTCTTCCGAGTGATTTTTCTTCATCATCATGGCACGGAGAAACGGGGAAATCAGCAACAATATGGCAATAGCGCTGACTATTCCGCCTTGTATCCCCGGTAATTCCTGTCGGATAATCGGCGTGAGGTATTGCAGGAAAAGGACGATCGTGAAGATAGAGAGTATAGTGTAGGTAATCACGATACGTAATAAGGCCTTCAGTAGCCGGGTCCACATCCCTTTATGGTGTATCGTGTTTGTTCCCGTGCTGTACCTGTCAAGGAAGCGAATCCATGCTTGGGGCAGATGATTATTCACGAACCGGTAAGCCGGTTCCGATAGCCGGATCATGTAGGGGGTAAAGAACGTGGTAATGACCGATACGGTAACAACGATAGGATAGAGAAATTCGTCCGTCACGTGCAGCGACATTCCCAGTGACGCGATGATAAATGCGAATTCGCCGATTTGCGCGAGCGAAAAACCGGACTGGATGGCTATTTTCAAGTTCTGACCGGAAAGTAGTATTCCGAAAGCGGAAAAGGTAATTTGTCCCACCATGACCACGACGGTGATCAACAAGATCGGGAACCAGTACTCGATCAGCATGGCGGGATCGATCATCATGCCGACGGAAACAAAGAATATTGCCCCGAAAAGATCTTTTACCGGCTTGATCAAGTGTTCGATATTCTCCGCCTCTACGGTTTCAGCCAGAATCGAACCCATGACGAATGCCCCCAATGCCGCAGAGAAACCCGCCTTAACTGCCAATAAAACCATGCCGAGGCATAAACCTAGCGACACGACGAGCAGTGTTTCGGCATTCAACCACTGTTTCGCTTTTTTGAGAAAAGTGGGTATCAGGAAAATACCCGTGATCGACCAAAAAACAAGGAAAGCGACAAGTTTCAGTATGCTGTTTGCCATTTCCATTCCCTCGAAATGCTTGCTTACCGCCAAGGTGGACAACAATACCATCAAGACAACGGCGAAAAGGTCTTCCACGACGAGGATACCGAAGACTACCCCCGCGAAACGTTGCCCTCGTAATCCCATGTCCTCGAAAGCCTTGAAAATAATCGTCGTGGACGACATGGACAGCATACCCCCGAGGAAGAGGCTGTTCATGTGCCCCCAGCCGAGTGCCAGTCCGGCAGAGTATCCCAACATCATCATAGCTCCCACGATCGTGAGGGCGCTAATCATGGCGGTACCGCCGACATTCATCAGCTTTTTGAAACTGAAATCGAGTCCCAAGGCGAACAGGAGGAAAATAACCCCGATATCGGCCCATATTTGGATATTTGCCGAGTCTGTGACCATGGGGCCGCCGAACGTGTAAGGTCCCGCGATGATGCCTGCCATGATATATCCTAACACGACCGGCTGTTTTAGCCATTTAAAAATAATGGTTATCAGTCCTGCAGAAAAAAGAATGACCGCCAGATCCGAAATTAAAACAGGAATGCCCGACATATAGCTGTTTATTATTATCGACGACAAAGTTAATGCTTTTATGGATTGGATATACGGGATGACGGCATGTTTTTGTATATTTTCTATTTCGAGGATAAAGCTTACGGTTCGAAAATATTATCTTTGCCCCGTTATGATTAAAAATAACCATGTAAAAAAAGAAGGAGTTACGGGTGCCGTCGTGACGATGCTGGTCACGGGAGCGTTGCTCTCGCTCGTGCAGGTAATGGTGCGACCGCCGCTATTGCTGGCGGAACGCCTGTTGCCCGGCGGTGGTTGGTTGCAGGTCGTGTTGGCGGCACTGTTCGGCGGGTGGCTTTATTTAAAGATGTTCGACAGGGCGAAGCGTGCCGTTTGGCGGCGGCGGATATGGTTATTGTTTTCCGTGGTATTTTTCTTTCAACTGGCTCTGGGTATTTTCGCGGATACCGTTTTCCTCATGTCCGGCAAGTTACACTTCCCGATACCGGGATTGATTCCGGTCGGGGTATTCTACCGGGGAGAAATGTCCTTTATGCCCTTCTTGTTCTTGATCACGATATTGCTTTCCGGGGGGGCGTGGTGCAGTCAGTTGTGTTACTTCGGGGCGTGGGACAGTCTGGCGGCGGGGAAGAACGGCAAGCGGCAGGGGATAAAGCCGGGCACAAGAGCCGGCATCCGTTGGACGGTACTCGCGGTGTTTATCCTTGTGGCTTTGGGATTGAGATTATTTCATATTCCCGTGATTTATGCCTCGCTAATAGCTGCCTTTGCGGGAGTGGCGGGCGTCGGGATAATCGTGCTTGTATCCCGGGGACGGAAAATAGCCGCGCATTGTTCAACCTATTGTCCGGCGGGCACCTTGGTGTCTTATTTGAAGTATATATCCCCGTGGCGTTTCCGGGTAAACGACCGTTGCACGCGTTGCATGGCTTGTGCGCGGGTATGCCGCTATGATGCTTTGCCCCGGGAGAGCATCCTCAAGGGGCGTCCGGCGGTGAATTGCACGTTGTGCGGCGATTGCCTCGCCGTGTGTCGCCACGGTGCTTTGGAGTATCGTTTTTGGGGACTTTCGCCTCTTGCTGCGGAACGTTTATGGCTAGGTACGACGCTGGTCTTTTTCACTTGTTTCCTTTCGATCGCCCGAGTGTAAACGTTTGCGGGAAATGTGATATTTTTGTAATAATTTAACACTGTAATACGCGGGAGGATTGTACATTTGCGTACTAATCAATAATGAAATGAAAATAGACCGATTTCTTCAATTATTTGTCGTAAAGGAAAAAAAGTTTTATCCTTTATATATCGAGCAAGCCGTTAATATCGAGGCTGCCGCGAAACTTCTGGTTGAACTTTTGCAAGAGCGGAAACCTGGAAATCAAAAGACTTTGTACAAGAAAGTCAAAGATTACGAGCATAGTGGTGATCAGATCACGGCACGGCTCTACGAGGAATTGAACAAGACATTCGTGACCCCTTTCGACCGGGAGGATATCAACCGTCTGGGAAGTAGCATGGATACTTTGTTGGATTTTATCCATGACGCGGCAAAAAGGGTATTGATGTATCGGCCGAAAAACGTCAACCAGTTGATGGTTGCCATGGCGCAATGTATCGTCGAGGATGCTCGGATTCTGGGGCAAATCATGGACGAGTTGGATCAACTCCAGAAAAGACCGCAGGAGATTAACGAGAAATGTGTCCGGATCAAGCAGATAGAGCATGACGTGGATAACCTGTATGAAGAATTCATGAGCGACGTGTTTGCCAACGAGAAAGACGCGATAGAGTTGGTTAAATTGAAAAACATAGGACAGGTACTGGAAGATGCTACCGACCGGGCAAAGGACGTGAGTGACATCGTGAGGGGTATTATCATCAAATTTGCCTGATCGTTATGCTGACAATAGTTCTTTTAGCCATCGTGATCGCTCTCTTGTTCGACTTCCTGAACGGGATGAACGACGCGGCAAACTCGATAGCGACGATCGTCGCCACTCGTGTATTCTCTCCCACTATGGCAGTGCTTTGGGCGGCGTTCTGGAATTTCGCCGCTATTTTTATCTTCGGCGTGAGCGTGGCGCATACGATGGGAGAGGGGATTGTGGAAGCCTCCCGGATTAATGAATACCTGATTTTCGCCGCTTTGATCGGCTCGGTCATCTGGGTATGGTTGTGTACTCATTTCGGGATGCCTATCAGCGTGTCCCATGCCTTGATCGGCGGGTTGATCGGTCCCGTGTGGTTCACCTTCGGGAGCGATGCTCTCGTGGCTTCCGGGATTATCAAGATTGCAGTGTTCATCGTGCTTTCCCCGCTTATCGGTATGATACTCGGTTTTTTCACGATGTGCCTGACGATGTTGATATTCAGGCGCAAACACCCGTTGAAAGTCGAGGGTTTGTTCAAAGGATTGCAATTATTCTCTTCCGCTATATTCAGTTTGGGACATGGTGCGAACGATGCCCAGAAAACGATGGGTATCATCGCTATATTGCTTTATAGCGTGGCAGGTAGCAACACTTTCGTGAGTGAATACCTGTACGAGAACACGGGAGCGTTCCACGTGCCCGTGTGGTTGATCGTCACTTGCTACTCGGTGATCGCCTTGGGTACCATCGTTGGGGGAAAGAAAGTGATCAAGACCTTGGGCGACGGGTTGGCACGGTTGAAACCCGTCCAAGGATTCTGTGCCGAAACATCCGGTGCGTTGACGTTGATGGGAACGGCAGTTCTGGGTATTCCCGTGAGTACCACGCATACCATCACCGGTGCCATCATCGGCGTCGGCATCACGAAAGGTGTGGCATCCGTCCGTTGGGCAACGGCGACGAATATCGTGGCGGCATGGGTATTGACTATCCCTGCGACCATCGTGATGTCCGGACTCGTGTACTGGATCATGGGGTTGTTCATGACGATGCCGGGCAATTGAAATTGACTTTTGACACCTTTATTCTTGAAGTCCCCACGCTTGGGGACTTCAAGAATGAGGGATTCGGCAATTACCGGGTCAATTCGTTTTCAATCTCTCGATTAATTGCGGCATCATCGTCCAGATCGTGTTTTCTGTCTGGGCAGTGTAGAAATTACCATCGATCTCGAATTTCTCGTCGGTAGCGATGCCTTTTTGTATGGCGGCTTTTGCCAGCGGATGGACTGTCACTTTCTTGCCGGTGCTGATACCCGTGGCATCAAACATCATGGCTGCGGCACAGTGACCGATAATAATTTTCCCCTTGTCGCCAAAAGCCTTGATAACGGCGAGCATATCCTGATTGTAAGGTTTCCCGGCATTCTCGCCGAACTTGGGCATGGCGTCGCCACAACCGAACACGAGTGCGTCGTATTCATCCTCGTGTCCCTTGAGGTGGGTGATCACGTCGTCGGCAAACAGGGTGATACCGGAGTTTGTTTTGATCTCTTTCGTGTCGGCAACCGCGAATACTTTATAAGGTATCCCGTTCTCGAAAAACGCTTCCAAGTACTGGAATAAACCGAACCCGTTGACCGGGTTTACTGCCAAAACTGCAACTTTCTTTGCCATAATGTATTTTTTTAGCGTGAAACAATAGTTCTATTAAGTAAGTTTATTACTTTTGTATAGCAAAAGTATGCTATCTAATTCGTAAAAACAAGAACGTACTTGGAGATAAGATAGTTACACGGATGTTAGTAATGTTGATACTAAACGGGATATATTGATAAAAAAAATGAAAAATTTTCACGCTAACGGGAAATGTCCTATACGTGACGTGTTGAGTCGTCTGGGGGACAAATGGTCGATGCTGGTGCTGGTGACGCTGGAAGCGAACGGAACAATGCGTTTTCGGGATATTCACAACGCTATTGCGGATATCTCGCAGCGAATGCTGACGGTGACCCTGCGTATCCTCGAGGCGGACGGGTTAGTGTCGCGCAAGGTGTACGCCGAAGTACCCCCGCGGGTAGAGTATCAACTGACGAGAACGGGCGAAAGCTTGATGCCCCATATCCGGACGCTCGTCGATTGGGCGATGCAGCACATGCCGGAGATCGTGGAAAGCAGGGAAGGACACTGACGCGTTAGCGTCTTCAAGCGGATACAGAGTGTCAACTCGGAGAACACGCGTGTGAACGGTAATGCCGGGAATGCGTGTGTTCTGTTTTTTTTTGCAATTTGGTTGCAAGATTATCTCTGTACCTTTGCCGGAAATAAAACGAAAGGTTATGAAACAATACGTGAAAGAGATCGTGTCATTTATCCTGTTGGTTAGCGGGATCGGGATGACATGGGGAAATGCGGTGTGGTTCGGGGAGGGACACGTGAGGGCGATGTGGTACGCGGTGGCGTTTCTTCCGGTAGGTTTGCCCGTGTTGCGGGAAGCTGTTGGCTGCCTGTGGGAACGGGAGTATTTTAACGAGTTTATGTTGATGAGCGTGGCGGCACTCGGGGCTTTTTATATCGGGGAATACCCGGAGGGAGTGGCGGTGATGCTGTTCTATTCCGTCGGGGAGAAGTTTCAAGATGCGGCGGTGGAACGTGCCCGTTCCCGCGTGAAGGCGTTGCTTGACGTGCGTCCGGAAGTGGCGGCGGTGGTTCGCGGGGGCAGTGTCGTGGCGGAAGTCCCGGCAAACGTGCAGGTCGGCGAGACGGTGGAGGTGAAGGCGGGTGAACGGGTGCCGCTCGATGGCGTGATGCTGGGCGAAACGGCGGCATTCAACACGTCGGCGTTGACAGGCGAGAGTTTGCCCCGGGATATCCGGCAAGGTGAATCCGTGTTGGCGGGGATGATCGCCATGGATCGGGTGGTACGGGTACGGGTGACGCGACCTTATGACCGGAGCGAGCTGGCGCACGTGCTGGAAATGGTGCAGAACGCCACGGAACGGAAAGCACCGACGGAGTTGTTTATCCGTCGTTTCGCCCGGGTTTACACGCCCGTGGTGACGGGGTTGGCGGTATTGATCGTGTTGTTGCCCTTTATCTATTCGCTGGCGCAGCCGGGATTTGCTTATGTCTTTGACGATTGGCTGTATCGTGCCCTCGTGTTTCTGGTGATCTCTTGCCCGTGTGCTCTCGTGGTGAGTATCCCGCTGGGGTATTTCGGGGGAATTGGGGCGGCATCCCGTCACGGGATCCTGTTCAAAGGGGGAAACTATCTCGATGCGATCACGCGGGTAAACACGGTCGTGTTTGACAAAACGGGTACACTCACGCGGGGTGAGTTCGAGGTACGGGAGGCACACGCCGGGAACGGTTTCGAGGCGGACACGATGCTGGCAATCGTGGCGGCGGCAGAGGGAAATAGCACGCACCCCGTGGCGAAAGCGGTCGTACGGTACGTCCGGTTGCGGGGAATCGAGCCGCTGGCGGTGACGGATGCGAAAGAATTACCCGGTCACGGGTTGAGTGTCCGTGTCGACGGGCGGGAAGTGTTGGTCGGGAACACGCGGTTGCTGGACGCAAACGGGGTGACGTATCCTGCGGGTTTGGCGAGCGTGCCGGAAACGGTAGTCGTTTGCGCGGTGGACGGCGTGTATGCGGGCTATCTCTTGTTGGCGGATGCGCCGAAGGAAGATGCGGCGGATGCGATTGCGGCATTAAAAAGTTTAAATATTAATAATATTGAGGTATTATCGGGAGATAAACAGGCAATTGTTACTAAATTAGCGAAAAGTTTGGGTATCGACAAAGCTTACGGTGATTTACTCCCGGCAGATAAAGTGGCTCGGTTGGAAGAGTTGAAAGCCGAGCCGGGCAGGAAAGTGGCTTTCGCGGGTGACGGGATCAACGATGCCCCGGTACTTGCCCTCGCTGACGTGGGGATTGCCATGGGTGGACTCGGGAGCGATGCCGCGATAGAGATTGCCGACGTGGTGATACAGACCGATCAGCCGGGCAAGATTGCAACCGCCGTCAAGATCGGAAAAGTTACCCGCCGCGTGGTGTGGCAGAATATTGCGTTGGCATTCGGCGTGAAGCTGGTAGTACTGGTGCTTGGGGCATTCGGGGTCGCTACCATGTGGGAGGCCGTCTTTGCCGATGTCGGGGTTGCCCTGCTGGCGATTCTCAACGCAATAAGGATACAGGTAAAATAAAGGATATGGAAGAAACGGTATATTTGGATAAACTGGAAAGGCGGGGAATTAAACCCACCGCCATGCGGCTACTGATATTAAAAGGTATGTTACGGTTTACGCGGGCGTTCAGCCTGCTTGATCTGGAGAACGATTTGGACACGGTAGATAAGTCCACGATATTCCGGACGATCAATCTTTTTCTGGATCATCACTTGATTCATTGTATTGACGACGGTTCCGGTTCATTGAAGTATTCCGTGTGCAGTAATGAATGTACCTGTTCTATCGACGACCTGCACGCCCATTTCTATTGCCGGAATTGTCACAAAACCTATTGCCTGCGAAAAATACACGTGCCGACAGTCGATTTACCGATGAACTTCACCCTCGAAAGCATCAATTACGTGCTGAAAGGCTTGTGTGAAGATTGTGCCTTGAAAAAATGAGATATATCTATGGACAGTAAGAACCTGCAACCCGCAACTTGCCCGAGGCAAACGATCGAAAATTTAGCTCTCCGTAACCTGCGGCGAGCCAAGGAAATTATCGCGGATACCGGCATCGAGGCTATTTGGCGGTCAGTGGGAGTGGAACCCCGGTTGGTAGGATCGGTAAAAACGGGTTTACTGGTGAAGCATCTGGATATCGACTTTCACGTCTATTCCAATCCCGTCGTGATTGCCGACAGTTTTGCCGCTATGGCGAAGCTGGCAGAGCATCCGGCTATCCGGCGGGTGGAATGTATCAATTCATTGGATACCGACGAGCACTGTATCGAGTGGCACGCTTATTACCTCGACCGGGAGGGTGACGAGTGGCAGATTGACATGATTCATATACTGGGTGGTTCCCGTTATGACGGTTTTTTCGAGCGGATGGCGGAGCGAATCACTCAAGTACTGACACCGGAAACGCGGGGAACTATATTGAGGCTGAAACACGAAACTCCCGATGACGAAAAAATCATGGGCGTGGAGTATTATCAGGCAGTCCTTCGGGACGGCGTCCGCACGTACACCGATTTCATGAACTGGCGTAAACGGCATCCCGTCACGGGAGTGGTGGAGTGGATTCCGTGAGCCGGACTAACTGAGCCCTGATGCGACTTAGGGATTGAGCCGTGACACCAAGGTACGACGCTATATGCTTCAAGGGAACGGACTGTATGATTTCCGGTTGTTTTTGCAGGAGCATCACGTAGCGCTCGAAAGCGGTGCGGTTATACGAGTCCAGCCAAGAGATTTCGATTTCCAGCATGAAGTTTTCAAGAATCCTTCGCCCGAGATTTGCCAACTGCACGGAGGAACGGTACAATTGTTCCAGTTTCTCTTTGGTCAGGCAATAAGCCTCGCTGTCCGTCACGGCTTCCAAGGTCAGACGGGAAGGGATGTTTGCCACGTATCCCCACGTGGAGAAAGCGATTTCGCCTTCGCCGGCGAACCACAGAGTGGCTTCCGAACCGTCCTTGAACGTGTAAGCACGCCACACGCCGCGGGTGATGATATAAAGGTTACTGTTCGATTCCCCCTCGTGGACAATGATATCCTTGTGGGAGAACGTTTGTTCCTCCGCATTCTCCAAGAGTGTCTGTATTTCATGCTCGGTGGCGGACAAACGACTCGTTATTATCTGCAAAGTGGTATCTTTCATCTTTTAAAGTGCTGGCGTAAATAGTACGATACGATAATGGCAAAGGTAATCAATTCCGTGAATGGTACCGCCAGCCATATCCCTTTTATTCCCCAGAGGAGCGGGAGGCTGACAAAGCACACGGTGATGATAACAATACCCCGGAGGACGGTAAAGAACGTCGCTTGCTTGAATTTCTCGATGCTCTGGAAATACCCGATACACACGATGTTAAGCGCGAAGAACAGGAAGCCGAGCGCGAAGTAGGGGATGCCCTGTATGGCAATTTCCCGTGCGTTACCCGTGCTGCCGAGGAAGAGGGACACCACCGCGGGGCATAGCACGATGGTCACGAGACAAGCCAGAGCCCCGCAAATGATAGCGAATTTCAACGAGAGCCGGAATGCCTGCTTCACCCGTATCCATTGTCCCGCACCGTAGTTGTAACTGATGATCGGCTGGGTGGATTGCGCGATGGCGTTGTTTACCATGAAAACAATCGGGAACCAGTAGCAGGCAACGCTATACGCCGCCACGCCGTCCTCTCCGAGATAATGGATGAAAACGTAGTTGCCGACGAGCATCATGCAGGCAATGGCGGCCTCGTTGAGGAATGCCGAGAAACCCAGTTTTATCATGTACCCGATATTTCTTATCGTCAAGCGTATGCTTTTGAGGGAAAATTTCGGGCGGTAAAGATACAATACCTTGTTATATTTAAGCAGGTAAACCAGTATCATGATACTCCCGACCACGACCGAGATTACCGAAGCGATGGCGGCTCCCGCCAAACCGAGCTGCAACGGGAACACGAGGACGTAGTCCAGCACTAGATTTATCGCCGCGGGAACGGCACTACACATCATGGCGAACGTCGGGGAACCGTCCAGACGAATGACAAACAATCCCACGCTCAATAGCATATTGCAGGCAAGGAAAGGCACGATCCAATTCATGTATTCCAACACGAGAGGCAACAAGAGGTCGGAACTGCCGAGCAGGTAAGCCATGTCCGTTCTGAATAGCATGACCAAGGCGCACAGCAGAACCGTGATACTTAACGATACGGTAATTGCCTGCGTGATATTTATACTGGCAACTTTCACCTTGTTGTGTGCCAAGTGGATGGATGCGACGATAGAAGCCCCGACGCCGAACATAAGACCGATACCCGCCGACAACATGAAGAACGGGGCAACGATATTTACCGCCGCGAGTGCGTCGCTCCCCACGCCGCGTCCCACAAATATCCCGTCGATAATCGTGATCGTGGCCGAAAGAACCATCCCCAACAAGGTGGGAATAAACATCTTGCGAAATAACTTGGGAATATTCATCGTCCCGAAATCAATACTGTCCTGCATCATAATCTTTTCGTTTTTTATTTCCGGCTGCAAAGGTACGGCTATGATCTTTGGGAAAAGTTACCTTTATGGTAAAAAAGCGGGGAAAATATATTTAGTTCATAAAGTTTATAAGGTTTATAAGGTTTATAAAGTTCGTAGACCCCCGCGGGGTGCTTTTTGCGGCAACTCAAACTGCCGATTAGCATTGTCCGAAGGACATCTGTTACTTTATAAACCTTATAAACCTTATGAACTTTATAAACTCAATGAAAAGTCCGCCTTTAGGTTTGCGATAACTTCTTTCACGCTGCTGATCTTATTCGCCAAGTAGGCGTTCTGACCGGCGAAAGCGTATCCTTCCTTTAGGTTTCCGATTGCAGCATTGTAAAGCGCCTTGATAATGCAGTAAGGGCTTTTGGTGTAGTCGCAAGTTTTGATGCAATGGAAAGGACAGGATTTAGGTTTCTTTTTACCCTCGGCAACGTCCCGGATAAATTCCCCGTCGAAAGCACGACCGGGCATTCCTACCGGACTTTGAATGATGCGAACGTCTTTTTTATCCGAGTGAATGTACACTTCTTTAAATTCCGTGGAGGCATCGCACTCTTCCGTGGGTACGAAGATGGAACCCATTTGTGCTGCCGAGGCGCCGAGTTTCAAGAACCGGGCAATGTCTTTTCCGGTGGATATACCCCCGGCGGCAATAACCGGAATGTTTTTCTGTTCGGCGTAACTTTTCGCTATTTCCACTACTTCCGGGATCAAATGTTCGAGAGAGTAATTTTCATCCTCGATTTGTTCCTTTTTGAAACCCAAGTGTCCGCCGGCTTTCGGACCTTCCACCACGAGTGCATCGGGAAGATAGTTGTAATTCGTCAACCATTTTTCGCAAATCAGCTTTGCTGCCCGTGCCGAGGATACGATGGGTACCAGCATGGTTTTGCTGTCCTTTGTCAAGAATGACGGGAGATTCAACGGAAGCCCCGCCCCGGCAAAGATAACGTCGGCTTTCTCCGCGATAGCCGTCCGCACCATATCCGAAAAGTTGGAAAGGGCTACCATGATATTCACGCCGATAACACCGTATGTTTTTTCACGGGCTTTCCGAAGTTCCTCGCTAAGCCCGTAAATGCATTTTTCCAGATAATTCCCTTTGAATTGAGGGTAAAGGAGTCCTAATCCCGCTGCCGAGATAACTCCGACTCCGCCTTCGTTAGCCACGGCGGAAGCCAGTTTGTTCAATGATACACCGACACCCATACCGCCCTGTATAATAGGCAGCTTGATCTCGTATTTACCAATAAAAAATGATTTCATTTTTACAACATCGTTGATATTTAACATGTGCCCTTTTCAGTCCGCACGACAGTTTTTTGGGGCTATTACTAACAAAACAAGGAAAGTCATACTGGTCTGATTCAACGATGAAAAAAGAGCGGATGTCACCAGTCCGACAAAAATACATACGATAACGATCAGAATAAACTTACACTGTTCACGGTGTAAAGGTAATAATAAATTTATGAAATATACTAGCTTTAGGCTAAATAAGTTGATGATAGTACACGGGAAAACGGTATAAATTCACTACATTTGGACTTCATAACATGGATAGTAGAGCGATACAATTGCAACCGGTTGATTGATAATATCTAATTTGAAGCGAGATGCACATGAATACTGATTTTGTAAACTTAACAACAGAGAACCTGACCAACGAGCATTTATGCTGCATCATCCGCAGTAAAAAGCCCCATCAGGGTATTGACGCCAAACGACAATGGCTCTCGGACAGGCTGAGTGAAGGTCATGTCTTTAGAAAATTGAACGCGAAGGCTACGGTTTTTATTGAATACGCTCCTCTTGAAACGGCTTGGGTTCCCGTGATTGGAAACAATTATTATTACGTCTATTGCTTGTGGGTTCTTGGTAGTGATAAGGGAAAAGGGTATGGAAAATTACTGATGGAGTATTGTTTGGCTGATGCCAAAGAGAAAGGTAAATCTGGCATTTGTATGCTCGGGGCAAAGAAGCAAAAATCTTGGCTTTCCGACCAATCATTTGCGAAGAAATTCGGCTTCGAGGTTGTTGATGCTACCGATGATGGATATGAATTGCTTGCACTTTCTTTTGACGGAACAATACCGGCGTTCGCGCCAAATGCCAAAAAGCAGAAGATTGAAAGCAACGTGCTGACAATTTATTACGATATGCAATGTCCCTATATCTATCAAAAAATCGAGCTCATAAAACAATATTGTGAAACGAACAACGTTCCCGTGTCTTTAATTCAAGTGGATACGTTGCAAAAAGCAAAGGAATTACCTTGCGTTTTCAATAACTGGGGAGTGTTTTATAAAGGAAATTTCGAGACAGTGAATTTACTGGATGTCAGCTATTTGGAGAGAATTCTCAAAAAATGAAATTATCATTTTAGCTTTTCCTCGTTGATAATCGTCATGTAGTTAAAAGCAAAAAGTCTGTAAATCATATGATTTACAGACTTTTTGCGGTCTGGACGGGACTCGAACCCGCGACCCCATGCGTGACAGGCATGTA
>NZ_CAUFYA010000070.1:0-17089 GCF_959596855.1 uncultured Butyricimonas sp. | reverse complement strand
TAGAGCCTTGTGCCGACAGCTTTTTTTATTAATAATAATTGATATTGTTTCGCGTTGATGCCTTGGCGGATAACCGAGTCGTCAGCCTCGTATTCGTGAATGGTCTGCAATTCCTGTTTAAGCAGCCAAGAGGCGGGGTTGAACCATTGGAAACAGATACAAAGGTCTGAAATCAACAAGTCAACGGAATGGCGGTTACGTATATGTGCCATCTCGTGAGCGAGGATTTCCTTGCTATTCTCTGTCTGATCTTTTTCCGAGATCACGATGTATTTCATCCAGCTGAAGGGGGCGATATCTTTGTCGTGTACAATCAATATAGTCCCTTTTTCCAACTTTTCTTTCCGTCCGCGGCGTACCAGACAGAGCATGTGTGCGAGCGAGTATGCGGTACGTCCGAAAAAGAAAAGAATCCCGAGAAAGTAAACCAGCAGAGCGAGCAATATCCACACGGGGATGGATGGTGTTACCATAGCGACCGACGTGGTCTGTATGACATCGTCAACCTGCATGATGTATTGCTCGAAGTTTACAAGAGTTTGCTGAATCTCGGTATTATCGTGAATGGTTATTTCACAGAAGGGGATAACAAGAGATAATACCAGTATGCCGCATAGAGCGAGCCGGTTGAAACGGTGAAATGTTTCTTTGCTGAGCAGCAACCTGTAAAACAGATAAAATGCTGCCAGACAAACGGATGCTTTCAGTATATAGACGAAAAAAGTTCCCATAAGTTATTCGTTTTGGTGTGCTTTTTCTACTTCGGCTATAAGTTGTTTCAGTTCTTCCAGAGAGATGTCTTCTTCTTGTACCAGTGAAGAAACAGCATTGAGGTACGAGTTGTTGAAATACTTGTTGATCACGTTCTTTAAAGTACCTTTTCTAAATTCTTCTTCACTGATGACGGCATGGTATTGATAGGTGTTACCAAAAGCCTCGTGCCCGAGAAATCCTTTTTCTTCCAGACCCCGCACGATGGTGGAGAGGGTATTGAAATGCGGTTTGGGATCTTCGTAATAGGCGAGTAATTGTCTCACGAATAGAGAACCTTCCTTCCAGAAAAATCCCATGATTTCTTCTTCTTTTGCTGTTAGTCCTTTCATAGTTTTTATCTTTTACGCAAAGTAACTAAAAGTTTTAGTTATTCAACTAATTCTTGTAGTTAATAATTTACTAATATTCTATAAAATAATATATATAACTGATAATTAATAAGTAAGTGTGTATGCCCGTGTACGAGCATGCGGCTTCTTCGGACTTTATGGACTGATTTTATTGGAATGCTTGTAAAAATGTTTATATTTGTCTAGTTGTGCGTGCGTGAGTGAGGATATTAAGGAATGTATGTAGTGTAATTTAAAATTATTGTCATGGAAGAATGGTGGAATGCTTTAGGTTTATTTATGCAGTCGGTGTGGTGTATCACGTTGTTTGCCAGTTTGGTATTTGTTATACAGACCATAATGACTTTCGTGGGAATGGATGCCGACGGGGGGATGGATGTTGATTTGGATGTCGATTCGTCGGGTGACGGGGACGGACCTTTTCAATTATTCACGTTCCGTAATTTTATTAATTTCCTGTTGGGATTCGGTTGGTCGATCATCTCTTTTCAAGGAGCGATAGAGAATCAGTTTTTGTTGATTCTTCTGGCTACCGTGATCGGGGTATTGCTGGTTATGGCCGTGATGGCAATTTTCCGGTTTATGAGCAAGATGGAGCAGAGTGGAACGATTCAGATGGCAAATGCTGTCGGGTGCAAGGGAAACGTGTATTTAAAGATTCCGGCAGAAAAGCGGGGAGAAGGCAAAGTGCAAATCTCTGTTCAAGGGGCTATCCGGGAATTTGACGCTATTACTCTGGGTGAGGAGTTGGAAACGGGAGCCCCGATTAAAGTGGTGGAGGTGGTGAATGACAGCACCTTGCTGGTGGAGCGTTTTTAAAGAATACTATTTAATTATTTAACAGCTATAATATGGAATCTATGGAAGGTAGTTTGTATTTGATCGTTGCGATAGTGGCGGTCTTGTTCGTGACGTTCGCGGCAATATTGTCCCGTTACAAACGTTGTCCGTCGGACAAGGTACTGGTCGTGTACGGTAAGACCGGGAAAAATGCGGCGGGAGGTGTGAGTTCGGCCCGTTGTATTCATGGTGGTGCGGCATTTATATGGCCGGTGTTCCAGAGTTACGCTTTTCTGGACTTGACGCCTATTTCTATCGAGTGTAATTTGACAAATGCATTGAGTAAACAAAATATCCGTGTGGATGTACCGTGTCGGTTCACCGTGGGTATTTCTACCGAATCGGACAGTATGACGAACGCTGCCGAACGTTTGCTGGGGCAACGGTTGGAGAATATTCAGGATTTGGCGAAAGATATTCTTTTCGGTCAATTGCGTCTGGTGATTGCCACCATGGATATCGAGGAAATCAATTCCGACCGGGACAAGTTTCTGGCTAACGTGAGTGCCAACGTCGAGGCGGAGTTGCGTAAGATCGGTTTGAAACTGATAAACGTGAACGTGACGGATATTCGCGACGAATCGGGTTATATCGAGGCTCTCGGAAAAGAAGCGGCGGCGAAGGCTATCAATGATGCCAAGAAGAGCGTGGCGGAGCAGAACCGTTTCGGTGAGATCGGTAAAGCCGAGGCAGACCGGGATAAAGATATACGTATCGCGGAAACCGTGCGGGATACCCGTATCCGGACGGCGGAAGCTAACGCCACTGCCGTGGATGGTGAGAATAATGCCAAGATTTTGATAGCGGATTCGGATGCTATCCGCCGGGAACGGGAGGCAGAGGCTGCCCGTAAGGCGATTGCCGCCGAGAAAGTGCAAGCCGCTAGAGCTTTGGAAGAGGCTTACATGGCTGAGAAGGAAGCCGAGATAGCCCGCGCCGAAAGGGAGAAAGCTACACAAGCCGCCAATATCGTGGTTCCCGCGCAGATTGACAAGGAGAAAGCGATTATCGACGCCGAGGCAGAAGCCGAACGTTTGCGCAGGTTGGCAAAAGGGGAGGCTGACGCCATCTTTGCCAAGATGGACGCCGAGGCACGGGGTATATACGAGGTATTGACCAAGCAAGCCGAGGGATACGCCCGGATCGTGAAAGCCGCTGCCGGCGATCCGGACAAGGCGGTGATGATGTTGATTACCGATAAGTTGCCGGAACTCGTGAAAACGCAAGTGGAAGCGGTTAAGAATATCAAGATTGACAAGGTTACCGTTTGGGACGGGAATAATGCCGGAAACGGTAATACTTCCACCGCTAATTTTATCTCCGGAATGATGAAATCCGTGCCCCCGTTAAACGATTTATTTAACATGGCGGGATTGAATTTACCCACTTATTTGAAAGGGACTCCGACGGAAGACGTGAAAGTTGAAGAGAAGCCACTGGAAGATGTTTCAAGTGAAAGCTAACTTTTAGCTTCGTTTTTCGTTAACTAATATTATCTTTGTGGTATACTTTACAGAAGTATATCACAAAGATAATGTACTTTTAAATAAAATAGATTATGCGTTGGATAATTGACGGCGTGGACGACTTGAAGAGAGTGGCAAAGGAATTTCTGGAATTTACCGGGAAAGACACGATATATGCATTATACGGTCCCATGGGAGTGGGAAAAACGACTTTCGTGAAGGCTGTTGCCGAGCAGCTTGGGATAGAGGATGATGTAAATTCACCCACTTTTGCTATCGTGAACGAATATCTGACGGCACGGGGGGATTCGGTTTTCCATTTTGACTTCTATCGTGTGAAGAACGTGGAGGAGGCGATGGATTTCGGGTACGAGGAGTATTTTTATAGCGGGAACCGTTGTTTTATCGAGTGGCCGGAGATGATAGAATCGTTATTGCCGGAGAACACGTTAATTTGCCGTTTTACCGAACTGGAAGACGGGCGGAGAGAATTGACGATAGATTAAAATTATAAATACTAAATCAGAATCGCATGGATAATTCGGGTAAAATGTTAGGCGCACAGATAAACAGGGAATGGTTTTTGTACCAAGAGAAGGAAGTCTTCGGGGAACGCCGTCATAAGCGAATGACTATCGGGTTGCCGGATGAAACGGGGTGTCGGGAGAACCGGATTTGCCTGACACCCGAAGCCGTGGGAGTCTTGGTAGACTTTGGGCATTCTATTCTTGTCCAGCGGGGTGCGGGGGAGCAGGCGCATTATCATGATAGGGACTATGCGGATGCCGGGGCGCAAATGGTGGATACCCGCGAGGAGGTTTACACGTCTGATGTTATTTTGAAACCGACACCCGTGATGCAAGAGGATGTGGAGGTGATGCGTGACCGTCAGGTGATTCTGTCCCCGATAGAACTGTTCGAGTTACGGAAAGAAGCTATCGTGGAGATGATGCAGAAGAAAGTGACCGCTATCGGTTTTGATATATTGAAAGGAGAGAACGGGACTTATCCGGTGGTGGAGATGATGAGCGAGATTTCGGGAAACTCGGCGATCATGATTGCCAGCGAGTACCTGAGCAATTCCCGCGAGGGGAAAGGTATCCTATTGGGAGGGATTACCGGGGTGACGCCTGCCGAGGTGGTTATTCTCGGAGCCGGAACTCTTGGCGAGTACGCTGCCCGGACGGCTTTGGCTCTGGGGGCGGAGGTGAAAGTGTTCGATCATTCTCTGGATAGGTTGCGACGTCTGAATCATTGCTTGGGACAACGGGTGTACACGTCCGTGTTCCATAAACCGGTGTTGGAACGGGCATTATTGTCTGCCGACGTGCTGATCGGGGCTTTGCGTTTCTTTGACGATGATTTGGGAATCACGGTTTCCGAGGAACAGGTAAAGCTGATGAAACAAGGGGCAGTGATAGTGGATATGTCCATCGAACATGGCGGATGTATAGAAACTTCCGGTCCCACGACTCACGAGAATCCCACGTACATGTACAACGGCGTGATTCATTATTGCGTGCCGAACGTGCCTTCGCGGGTTGCCCGGACGGCATCTATCGCTTACAGTAACTTATTTATCCCGCTATTCGAGAAGATTGCCCGCGGCGGGGGATTCAATCCCGCTATCAAGAGCGATGCCGGGTTGCGACACGGGGTATATATATATAACGGTGTACTGACCAAAAAGATTATTGCCGATAAATACGGTTTGGTTTCCAGAGATATAGATCTGTTGCTGGCGGCATTTTAGAGTGATTCTTTTAAAATATGATCGATTACAGGGGTGAGGTCACTGTTTTTCTTGATCTTGATACCTCGTATTCCGGCAGCTTCCGCGGCTTCGATATCCCGTCCGCCATCGCCGATCAACAGGGAAGCGGATTTGTCGATATCAAATTCCCGTATGGCTTGCTCGATCATGCCGGGGGCGGGTTTTCGGCAGGAGCAGGGAGCCACGCTGTCATGGTGAGGGCAATAGTATATTTTGTCGATACGTGCCCCGTGCTTTTCAAGTTCCGCGCACATGTAGGCGTGTACCGCCTCGACATCTTCAATGGTATATTCTCCTTTGGCCACGCCGCCTTGATTGGTTACCACGATAACCAGATAACCCGCTTCGTTCAATCGGCGGATGCCGTCGATGACACCGGGGTTGAAAACGAAATCTTCTTTTTTATAAATGTAGTAGTGACCTTCATCGGAGTTTATCGTACCGTCCCGGTCTAGGAATATGGCTCGTGATTTATGTTCGCCTTTGGCAGGTTGCAGGACTGTAATCTTTTCCATTCTCAATGCATTATTTTGAATATCAATTCTCTCAATAGTTGACCGTCGGAGATGTTGACGTTGCCGACACCTTTGGATTTGAGGTCATATTCTCTTAGCCATGATATGATGTTGGCACATTTCATGGCGTTGTATCTTTTAGCGCCTTCCGTGTAATCTTTCATGAAGTAGGGGTTTATTCCCAGTATCTTTGCCATTTCCTGCGGGCTTGGGGTACTTTTCTTCTGGTAATGGTACGTGAGCAGGTTCAGAAAATAGCGGAACAGCATGGTGATCGTGAGAACCAAGGGATTGTTCTTGGGGTTTGCCTCGAAGTAGTTCACGATACGGTTGGCTTTCAGGTGATCCATGGCAACGATAGCCGCGGTGAGTTCGAACGTATTGAACTCTTTGCTGATACCCGTGTGTTCTTCGACAAGGTTTTCCTTGATCTCTCCGCCGCCGGGAAGTAGCAGCATGAGTTTATCCAGTTCATTCGCTACTTTGCTAAGGTCATTGCCCAGACTATCCGCCAATATATTCGCGGCTTTCGGGGAGATCATGCATTTCTTCTCTTTGCAATATGACACGATCCAGTCGGGAATCTTGTTGTCGTAAAGTTTTGCCGAGTCAAAATAGACACAGTTGGGAGAAGAAGCCAATTTCTTGAACACCCCTTTGCGTTTGTCCGGCTTTTTGTTTTTATATAAAAATACCAGTATCGTGGTCGGTTGGAAATGGTCGACATAAGGAAGCAGATTCTCGAAATCCCGGATATTCTGGGCTTCCTTTACGATAACGACTTGTCTTTGTGCCATCATCGGGAAACGTCGGGCAGTATCGGTCACGGCGGTCATGGATACGTCATTCCCGTATAAAATAGTTTGGTTGAACGCCTTTTCATCTTCCGTGAGCGCACTCTTCTCTATTTTATTCGCTATTTCATCCAAAAAATAGGGCTCTTCGCCTGATAAAAAGTAAATTGGGAAATATTTCCCTTTCTTTATATCCGCAATAATCTCTTCGTATTTCATAAAGGCAAAGATACTATTTTAGTTTATAAAGTTTGTAAGGTTTATAAAGTTTATAAGGTTCATGTACTCCTGTGGGGCACTTTGTCCACGGCAGCTATGCTGCCGATAAATCTTGTCCGAAAGCCTCCCGTGACCTTATAGACTTTACAAACTTTATAAACCTTATGAACTTTATAAACTTTACAAACCCTTTTCTATCTGTCGTACCACCTCCTCTATCTCCTTGTCCCTTCCTTCCGGTTCGTAATCGGCTTTGAGGTTATTGCCGAAGAGGAGGGCGAGAGATTGCCAGAAATAGGCGTTCACGCTTCCCTTGTATTCCTTGATATGATGAAACGAAGAGTTATTTGTTTCCCGGTAGATTAGACGCACGAGTATTTTCCCTTGCGTGACGGTCAGGCTCATGAGAGGTTTTTTGAATGTCTTCATGAGTTGTTTGTATTCTTCTTTGATAATTCGCTCTTTTTCCCGTTTCGAGTGCGCTTGCGCGAGCAGTGCTTCAATCTCGTTGATCTTCGCGGCGGCTATTTTCGCGTAAGGGAGAGCTTTGCGGACGTTGTGTACCAGTCGATGATTGCGTTTTTGCTGGCGGGCGTATTTGCGTGCGTTGATCCTTTTCGCGAACACATTGACCTCATCCAGAGTGACATGGGGCAACGTATCCCTGCCGATAACGATGGAGGGTACGATACTTTGTGCCTTCGCGAAGGTGTTAATAAATAAAGATAGGAGTAATATGATGAATGTTTTGTACATTTTTTTATCTTTGCATTAACGCTTTATTGATACAAATTTAGTGATATATTTGACTTGTAAAAACGAAAACCAGTGGAAAAGGAATTTCAGGATCTGTTTCAGATACGTCATAATAATGACCGTGTTGAAGTTGGGAAGGTATTGATTGCCGAACCTTTTCTGGAGGGGAAGTATTTTAACCGTTCCGTGGTCTATATAGTAGAGCATGATGATTCGGGAAGCGTGGGGTTTGTTTTGAACAAGCCATTACCTTACACGGCGTCCGAATTGGTGAAGGAATTGGACGGGGTGTATTTCCCGGTGTATATCGGGGGACCGGTAGAACGTAACCAATTGTATTACATCCACCGGAGAAACGATATCCCCGATTCGGTACGGATAGCGGACGGGATATACTGGGGCGGAGATTTTAAGGCAGTGACGGAGATGTTACAAGCCGGAAAGATATTGCAAGAGGAAATTCGTTTCTTTGCCGGTTATAGCGGCTGGATGGAAACGCAATTGGACAATGAACTGAAAGAAAACTCGTGGATGGTGGGTACGATTTCCGCGGACGTGTTGTTTACCGTTCCGAATAGCGGACTATGGGAACAGGTCATGAGTTCTTTGGGTGGCAAGCACAAATTGTGGGCGAATTTCCCGGAAGACCCGATTCTCAATTAATCGAGAGTCGAAAATGAAGAATGAAAAAGATTATACGGTTGGATTAATCGTAAATCTAAAATATAAAAGGCAGTTCGTTCTATCGCTGTCCCGCGAGGGAGAGAGGAAAGTCCGGGCAACGCAGGGCATCGTGCTTCCTAACGGGAAGGTATTCGAAAGGATACAGTAGTGTA
Organism: uncultured Butyricimonas sp.; assembly: GCF_959596855.1. Taxonomy (NCBI): domain Bacteria; kingdom Pseudomonadati; phylum Bacteroidota; class Bacteroidia; order Bacteroidales; family Odoribacteraceae; genus Butyricimonas; species uncultured Butyricimonas sp. The sequence continues at coordinate 8,765 of NZ_CAUFYA010000070.1, read as the reverse complement.
ACAGAAAACAACCGTTCCGTTCGCGGAACAAGGGTGAAAAGGTGGGGTAAGAGCCCACCGGTATCCCGGGCGACCGGGGTAGCCGTACGCCTCACGAGTTGCAAGACCATGTATACCGGCAATTAAGGTTTGCCCGATCGATGCCGGGGGGTAGGTCGCTAGAGCCGCGAAGTGATTCGCGGAGTAGATAAATGATAGAAACCGAAAGGTACAGAACCCGGCTTATAGAACTGCCTTTTTTTATTTAAAACTTATTAAGTTACGATTTATGAATTACGATTTACGATTAAAAGAGCATAGGCATTTCGGTTAAATCATAAGTCATAAATCAAGAAATCATAAATCAAGAAATTAAAATAGAGGACGTGAAATCAATCAGAGAAATATTTAGAATAGGGTATGGACCTTCATCCAGCCATACAATGGGACCGGGACGTGCGGCACTTTTCTTCAAGGAGAGAAATCCCGACGCGGAGCGTTATCGGGTGACTTTATTCGGCAGCTTGGCTCTCACGGGCGTGGGGCATGGTACGGACGTGGCAATCCAGAAAATGATGGATCGTCCCGACGACACGGAAATCGTGTGGGAATCCGATAAATCCTTGCCGCATCATCCGAACGGGATGCTGTTCGAGGCGTTGAACAACGGGGAGGTTGCGGATCGTTGGGAGGTATATAGTGTCGGGGGCGGAGCCTTATGGGATGAACAGGGGACTTTCAACTCGGACGACATATACCCGGACACGAAGATGACCGATATCTTGGATTGGTGCAAGTCCGAGGGGCGTTCTTTCGTGGAATACGTGGAATTGCACGAGGGACAGGAAATATTCGATTACCTCGAGGAAGTGTGGCGGGTAATGGTGGACAGTATCCACAACGGGTTGGAGAATGAGGGCGTGTTGCCCGGTAATTTGCGGTTAGCCCGCAAGGCTTGCTCGTATCACGTGCGGGCTCAACAATCCGCGGGAACCTTGCGCCACATGGGAATGGTGTTTGCCGCGGCTTTGGCAGTGGCAGAGGAGAACGCTGCCGGGGGCAAGATCGTGACGGCTCCCACTTGCGGTTCCGCGGGAGTGGTTCCGTCCGTGCTGTATTTCTTGAAACATGACCAGAACATAAGTGACAAACGAATCATAAAAGGATTGGCGACAGCCGGATTGATAGGTAACATCGTGAAGACTAACGGTTCTATTTCCGGTGCGGAAGTAGGGTGTCAAGGCGAACTGGGAACGGCTTGCGCGATGGCGGCAGGTGCCGCCGCCCAGATTCTCGGCGGTTCCCCGATGCAGATAGAGTACGCGGCTGAAATGGGATTCGAGCATAACTTGGGATTGACCTGTGACCCGGTAGGCGGTTACGTGCAAATCCCTTGTATCGAGCGTAACGCGTTCATTTCCCAGAAAGCGCGGGAGTGTGCCATTTACTCGTTGTTCTCCGACGGGCGGCACAAAGTGTCGTTTGACGACGTTGTCGAAACGATGATGCAAACGGGCTGCGACATGCAGGCAAAATACAGGGAAACAAGCCTTGGAGGATTGGCACGTATATACAGGGCGCCGTTGAAGAAGTGATTTCGCGAGGAAACCATGCCGGGTTTAAACTCGTAGATCAAGAATCTAAAATGATACAGGTTTTATGGATAGAATCAGATTAAAAGTTTTCGGGTTGTCATACCAGAGTATGTCGACCACGGGGGCATACGCGTTAGTACTCGCGGAAGAACACGACGCCTTCCGTATTCCCATTATTATCGGGATAGCGGAGGCGCAGTCGATCGCCATACAGTTGGAACACCTCGATTCGCAACGCCCCCTCACGCATGATCTGGTAAAGAATCTGGCGGATAGTCTGGGAGCTACCTTGGAAGAAGTTTCTATTTATCACTGGGAAGCGGGTATCTTTTATTCGGAATTGCGTTTCCGTTGCGGGGAGGAGATACTGAAGATAGATTCGAGGACTTCGGATGCCGTGGCCCTCGCATTGCGCTACAATTGCCCGATTTACATCACGAGAGAGGTGATTATCCAAACGGCAATACCTATAGCCGACACGAGTATTATAAAAGAACACTTGGAAAAAGTACAGGCGGAGATAGCAAAAGTGAAAGAATCGGAATTAACGGAGGAAGATTTGCAACGTTTGTTGGAAGAAGCCGTAAAGAATGAAGATTACGAGAACGCATCCCGGTACAGGGATTTGTTGAAATCTCGAAAAGGCGAATAATAAAATACAGAAACAATGAATCGCGTTAAACTTGATTACTCGAAAGTATTGCCGTTTGTGGGAGAGAACGAGATCTCCGCGCGAAGGGAAAAAGCATCACAGGCATTGAAAAGCTTGGAAAACGGAACGTGTAAAGGAAGTGAATTTCTTGGATGGCTGGATCTTCCGGCACGGATCACGAGTGAAGAACTGGATCGGATAGAGGCGTGTGCCGTGCGACTGAGGGCGGAAACGGACGTGATGGTCATTGTCGGCATCGGCGGCTCGTACTTGGGAGCCAAGGCGGTGATCGAGTCGATGGCGGGCAGCTTCGACGCCTTCTCCGGTACAAAGGTCATTTTTGCCGGGCATAACGTCAGCGAGGATTACTTGTACGAGTTGCAGGAGTTTTTGAAAGACAAGAAATTCGGGATATGCGTCATATCCAAATCGGGAACCACCACCGAGCCGGCAGTTGCTTTCCGTTTGCTGAAAGAACAATTAATCGGGCAGGAAGGGGTGCAGGTTTCCCGTCGGCGTATCGTGGCGATCACGGACGAGCGGAAAGGGGCTTTGCGCGCTCTGGCGGACAAGGAAGGATACCAAACGTTTGTTATCCCGGATAATGTCGGGGGACGTTACTCCGTGCTGACTCCCGTGGGATTACTGCCTGTTGCCATTGCCGGGCATGATATCCGGGCGTTGGTGAAAGGTGCCGCCGACATGAGAACGTACGGCAAGGAGAACGGGGCAGAACTGTCCGCCACCTATGCCGCCGTGCGCAATGCTTTGTACGAGAAAGGGTACACGATCGAGATCACTGTCAACTTCAACCCGAAACTGCATTACGTGGCGGAATGGTGGAAACAGTTGTACGGGGAAAGCGAGGGAAAAGAACACAAAGGCATATTCCCCGCCAGCGTGGATTTCACGACAGACCTGCACTCCATGGGACAATATATTCAAGAAGGACGCCGGGATTTGTTTGAAACAGTGCTCTCTGTCGAGAAGACGAAACACCAGTTACTGGTGCCTTGTGACGCCCACGATCTGGATAAATTGAACTATCTGGCGGGCAAACGCATCGACGAAGTGAACAAGATGGCGGAACTGGGAACCCAATTGGCTCACGTGGACGGGGGCGTGCCTAATATCCGTGTCGTGATACCCGAATTGACGGAATATTACTTGGGACAACTGTTCTACTTCTACGAGCTGGCTTGCGGCATATCCGGCGGCATCCTCGGCGTGAACACCTTCGACCAACCGGGTGTGGAAGCGTACAAGAATAATATGTTCATGCTTCTGGGAAAACCGGGGTACGGGAAGTAATCGCCTTCGGCGAGTTGCAGGAACTACCACCCCTAGCCCCTTACACCGAAGGGGCTAGGGGTGGTATTATTTTCCGGATAGCTTTTTATTGTTACAATATGCTGTTTTTTAGTGTATTGCAGGTGTTTCGTGTGAGGAAATTATTATCGGAATAAATGATCGTTTAATGCGAGGCAAATATATAAATATTTTTCGAAATAACAACTATATAGCCATATTTCGGTTAATTCTGTCACACAGGTAGTTGCTAAAATGTCTACTCGTGCGATTTATCATCAAACTATTATATTATTAAACGATCGTTTTATAATATAAATAATATTGAATATTTATGATGAAATCATATTGTTTCCCAAGTACCTATGAGATCACGAATCAGGAACTTTCCCGCGTGGCGGACAGTCTTTTGAACGGGCTGAAGATTAAAATGCGAGATAATGACTATATTGTTGGCAACCTCGCTCTAAACGAGGGGTATTCACCTCACAAGAATATTAACTCGGGACCCGGCGAAGAAGAATACGAGTTACTGGTGAAAGCCAGTTTGTTATTGGCAAGTTCAGAAAAAGATGCGGCTATACACTTGACCGTGGGTTTTCCTTTTTCGACTTATATGCTTTACAGGAATGAGGTTCAGACTGTGGTTGGAAAGCAACAATTAATCACTTTTGACCAAGGCACGTATAGCGATGCCCCGGTAGAAACCAAGCCTGTTAATATCGTGGACGTGGATGTTATTCCGGAGATCGTGGGATGCATCACGGCAATCCGGGGAACGTCGCGGATACAAGGAAATTTCTTCATGGTCAGTTTGGGTTTCGGGACTTGCGAGGCGGTACTGAGCACCCCTTCCGGCATATTGAACCGCACGGCGGTGAGCATGAACGGCGTCCGTTATGCGGTAAAATTGTTCGAACACGAGTTGGCGAAAAAGTATTACCTGGAACTGAAAACGGAACACCAGATGGACGTCCTGTTCCAGCAGGGGAGAATCACGATAAACCGCGTTCGTCACGACGTGGCTGACCTGCGGAAGAAAGTCCTGCGGATGTATTACAACGACGTGATTTCACCCCGGTTGAGGAAAACCTTCACGGACGATGATTTCAGTAAATGCAACCAGATGTATATCGCGGGCGGCGGTGCGTATTATCAGGATTTGGTCGATTGCCTGAAAGAGGAATTCGGGGAATTCCTGTCTATATCCGTTTACCCGGAACCCGAGAAATGCGCTTCCCACGGCTACTGTTTACATTCCAAATCGAAACTCGCGACCGGCACGGTGGATAGCCTGGAAGAGATAAATCCCGATACATTTTTCCAAAACTCCGCGCCGCGGTTGGCTGTCGGGCTGGATGTAGGGAACGCAACCACATGTGTCACGTTATCGGAAAATGAATAATTGTTATGTTTTTTAGCAAGAAAAAGAAAGGAGATGAAATAGACGGGACGGACGAGTTGGGCGCGTTCATAAACCTCCCCACCAAAACCGTCGTTGCCGGGAATATACAAACGGAACGCCCCGTGCGCGTCGAATGCGCTTACAAGGGGGATATCGTTACCACGGGAAGGGTCGTCGTGTCCAAGGACGCGCGGATAGAAGGGAACATAAAGTGCGCGTCCGCCTTGATTTCCGGCAACGTAAAAGGCAATATCGTGGCGCTGGAGAACCTTGCCTTGAAAATCCCCGCCCATATCAAGGGAAATATCCTGACCAAAAAGATTTATATAGAACCGGGGGTGATTATAGACGGGATGTACAAGATTATGGAGGGAAACAATTGAAAATTGAAAGTTGAAAATTGAAAATGAAAAACCCCCGCCCCCGGCTCCCCCTTATACAGGGGGAGAGAGCGGGTTCCCCTCCCGTGCACGATCGGGGTAGGGTTCACGTTTTAATTTATGATTTATGATTTACGATTTATGATTGAAGGATTGCCGAAGCGAAGTAGTACTCCAATCATAAATCAAGAAATCGTAAATCATAAATCGTGAATCACGGGATCACCAGATCGATAACTTCCGCTTTCACGTACCTGCTATCGGAGTACGCGCTCCAGTCGGGCGACGTGAAGAACGGGTAGAGATGCACGGTTTCCGTTTCCGGGTGGGCGGAGTCGGGGAGGGCGATTCGCGCGAAACACTCGCCGCGGGTGAAGGATGTCATGATGAATTGCGGCGAATCGGGGCGCGAGTCATAGAAAAATCCCAGTGCCAGAGAGTCATTCGGGTTCGCCCGCCCGTACTCGCGGGCGGGTGCGTTCCAGTAGAGAAAAAACGTCCACCCCTCGCGATTCACCCGTGTATCCCTCGGCGGTACGAGATCGCCCTTGCAGAAGTGGAAATCGGGAAAGTAATCCACGCCCTGCAACTTCAAGTCGAGCACGGGATAATTGAGCTTCCTGAAAATATCCAAGTAGGTTAGGCTGAAACACTCCCCGTACATGTTCCACGCGAAGTAGAGCACCGGGGAGAGCCGGAAAAAGTTGACGGGAAATGTTCCCGTTATCTCCATAGCGTCCCTCGCCACTTGTTGTTTCTCCGTGGCGGGTCGCTCCACTTTCTCCCGCTTGGCTGGCATGGCGCATAGTTTATCGTTCCGGTAATAATATCTTATCCCGTTCAGGATAAAACTCTTGCGCGTCGGGTCAGATTGATTTTTTCTTCCCATGGCTATCGAATTAAACGGTTACACTAATCCCCTCTTTATCTCGTACCATGTAAAAATAAACAATTATTTTGAATTAACAAAGTACTTATCAGAAAATGTTATCAACTTGTTAATAAGTTCTGCATGAGTTCTGCATAAGTAAGCCACGCGGGATACGACCGGTTTTAGGCTGTATATTGTTGTACACGTGTTGTTTACATGGTGTTTTACATAGTCGTGTAAAAGAGTGGTATTAAGAATTAAAAAATATTAATATTTAACATCAAATTCCATTGGAAATGAAAATAATAGTTCTAACTTGTGATTGGAAAAGAACATAAATCTTCCCTGTAAATCGCGGAAAGATGCGCGTGCACTTCCTGTCCTGCCGGACGGTTAGTGCCGGACTTTTATTAACTGTTTAAAATTAAAAACTATGAGAAAGAGAATTGTAGGATGCTCAAGCGTGCGAGGCACGTTGCTTGACCAAGTACATTACCCCCACCCGTTTGAACCGGGTGTGACCGTGGTGCGCCTCTTGTCGAACAAGAAAGTGAAGCTGAACGAAACCGTGGCGAAGAACGATGCCGCCTTCGGCGGGTTGGGCAGGGAAGGCGGTTACCTGTTGCCGGGGGCGAAAGTGGGTTTCCCGTACACCGGGCGGGAGGCTTCCGGGCATTCCCGTTTCGTGGGCGTGAACGCCGTGACGGGCGTGTCAACGGCGGTAAAGATAGACCCGGAAACCCCGTACGATCCCGAGCAGAGCGTGTCGAAACAATACACTTACCTGATCGATTACCCGAACCTGATTCTTGCCGCGGGCAAAGTGCCGCCGATTGCCGTGACCGTGACGCTCGACAGGGAAGCGCGCAAAATTTCCTGCGTGCAGGCAGCGGACACGACGTTGGGCACAAACCGTAACCCGGATGACGTGGGGTATTGCGTGTTATACGACCCGACGAGCAAAACGTGCATCGTGCAGCGATTGCGCGTGCGGTCGGAGGAAGGATCGACCTCGACGGCGATTCCCGCGAACGTCAATCTCGACACGCTTTTCGCTTACGTTTTCACCGCTCGCGCCAACGGGAAACCGACGTCCGATTCCGAGTGCAAGCTGCAAGGTGATTCCAACCTTGTGGCAATCAATTGTATCGCTAAAGATATGAAGTTGAAGTTCCCGCTTGCCGGGGCGATTGATAAACTGAATGCCGCCGTCGACATGGAACTGGCAAGACGGGCAACCGAACGCGAGCGACTCCGGGAGGCGGAGGAAGAAAAACGAGAAGAGGAGAAAGCGAGAAGGATAGCGAGCGGGGAGAACGCGGCGGTTGCCGCGGAGGAAAGGGACGCACTTCTTGATAGTATCCTCGATGACGTGTCCGGTGTCGCGGACGCCCCCGACGAACACGCCCGGCAATTCGACGAGAGAATGCAGGTACTCGCCGACACGATCTTCACCTTGAAGAAAAAGCACGAGAGCGGTTGAAATGTAACTTTTCAAACATGATAAAGGTATGCCCCGGCATACCTTTATTTCGTTTGGAAAACCTCCGTTGCCCGGTGGAATATCCCGTGCAGGTAGGCGATGGTCATTCCGTAGTTGCTGACGGGGATGCCGGCTTCGATGGCAGGTTGGAGGCGGTTTTTAAGTTGTTTGCCCGTGATCATGCAACCGCCGCATTGGATGACCATGGCGTAGTCGGTGATGGGGCGGGTGATGGCGTCCAGTCCCGCGATGAAATCGAATTGAAAGTTTTTGCCCGTGTAATCCTGTAACCAACGGGGTATTTTGTGCCGCCCGATGTCCTCGCATGACACGTGGTGGGAGCAGGATTCGAGCATGAGCACGCGATCGCCCTCTTGCAGTCGTTCTATCCGGGGAGTACCTTTCATGTAAGCGTCGAAGTTCCCCTTGTGGCGTGCCAGCACGATGCTGAAACTTGTCAGCGGTATTTCGGGCGGAACGAGTGCCGCTACTTTTTTAAATACTTGACTGTCCGTGATCGCAAGGCGGGGACGTATCCCGGTATTCGCGAGGAAACGGGTGATCTCTTCCGGTTGCAGGACGATGGCGGTGGCGTGGTTGTCGAGTATGTCGCGGAGCATTTGTACTTGTGGAAGGATCATGCGTCCGGCGGGAGCCTCGGAGTCGATCGGGGTGACGAGCAACACGATGTCACCCGGGGCAATCAAGTCGCCGACGAGCGATCGCGGGCTGTCGTTTTCCGCGTGCCACACGCTTTTCAAGGCATCCAGAACGGGAGTGGTATCCGTGTCGCGTGTCGAGAAGTCGATGACCGGACAACTGTATTCCCGCGCGAGGCGTTCCTTCAATGCCGGCGAGAGGGGAGCTTCGTCCTTTTTGTTGTGAATGATAAGGAAGGGGAGTTCCTGTTTCTTGAAACGCCCAGCGAGTTGCCGCTCGTGTTCCCCGAATTGATTGCCCGCGATGACAAGGATGGCGATGTCGGCTTGCGAGATGGCGTCACGTGTTTTCGCGACGCGTGCTTCACCCAGTGCGCCGGAATCGTCAACGCCTGCCGTGTCGATAAATATGACCGACGCGAAGCCGGGAATC
>NZ_CAUFYA010000069.1:0-18307 GCF_959596855.1 uncultured Butyricimonas sp. | reverse complement strand
CACCTTCCAGACGAACACGCTCGAACTCGATACCGTCACGAAGTTGCATCATCTGGAATGCCATCCCCCGCTGGTAGCTGTTCGTTTGCAACTGATCCTGAAGCGCATACACTTCATCTTCACGGATCAAGCCCGTCTTGGCCAATTCCGCTAAAGCCGCGTTACGCTCGTCATCATTCTGCGCCTCACGCACGATACGCTCGTTTTTCAGGAAATATTTGAATTTTTCCACTTCATCCTCGTGCAACAACCGGTCATGATTGATCACTTCCAATTGCTTGTCCAAATCCAAATCGGACGAGGCTTCATGCAACCGTTGCGCGTTCACGGTATCGGACAATCTATTCTTGAATTCATTGGAACGACGCAGGTAATCCAACTCTTTCTCTGAAAGATACAATTCACGACTCAACGCCCTGAAACGATCCAAATCCTCGTTCGCCGCCGAAATCTCCACGATACGCACGACCGACACACCGAAGAACGCCTCGGCGGCAACCGCGTTAATCTTGTCTTTTAACATCGAGTGAAGTTCCTTCGGGATACGATTGGAAGAGAGTTCCACGTCATACAACGCATCTTGGAGTACCGTACGGACGGTATCGGTTATCTCGTCCACGATAAACGCCGTGTTCAGCACCTGCCGCTCCGTCAAATAGTGAATGATAAACCGTTCCGGGTCTGAAATCTTGAAATAGGCATTCACGCCCAATTCCATATCGAGATACCGGGTCTGAATATTCATCGGGGTAAAATCCTTGTACCCGTCAATCTGCTGCTGTTTGGAACCGATGAGAAGCGGAAACGCTTTGTCCAACAAAATGATAATTGAAAAAGCCGCTCCCCGCTTCGCGTTTTCTTGAATCACATTCTGCTGCTGCCGGTAAAGTTCCTCCCCGGTCTTATCTCCCTCCTCCCGCTTGCGGCTTTTAAATAAATTGACAATAAATTCCCATCCTTTCCGCAAATTTCTTCCCGCATTATTAATCGCTTGTTCCGATGAACCCGTAAAATCATAAGTACCGCCGCTGATAGAAGCGATAGTGCGCCCGTTAGCCCGGATATATGCTGTTGTTCCTTCCGGTATGATAATGCCTTGAATCTTATTATAAGAGTCAAATTCCGCCTCACTGATCACCCGGGCAACTTGCCCCGGTTGTATATTCCAATAAATACGCCCCTTCACCGTATTCAAGTCGGACGCTTCCGGTTGCGGTGAAGCCGGTGCTTTTTCCGCCGGAACCATTCGATGGCCGCATTGGGTACAAAACTTGGTCCCCGGTTTCAAGGGAGCACTACATTGAGGACATTCCATCGAGGCCTCTATTTTCTGTCCGCAAGAAGTGCAAAACTTTGCACCCGCACGAAGGACTGTATTACATTTAGGACAATTCATAATATTTCGTTTTACAATCTTATTTTAAATATTTCATTTTGCCGTGTAAACACGCTTGATTTCCCCGCCGACAGTGGTCGTTATGACATAACGGGCAGGTATTTTTCCCTTTTGAGCCTCCATGTCATAATTAAACTGTAATTCTTCCCGCCCGTCTTTATATCGCACCTTGAAAATCCCGTCAACCTCACGCGGTGTCACGCCATAATTCGCGTACAGGTATTGATTTATCATCGTGTGAATTTGGAGAATATTACCATCAACGGCACTGCGCACCTGTTCCAGAATGGAACCGCTCCTATTCCCCGATTTAATTCTCTCGACAGTACACCCGATTTTAGCGTCTTCGGGAACCAGAGCCTTCTTCCCAAGCCTTTCGCCCTCTGACTTTCCCCCCTTGTAAAAATTCATCGAGAGAGTCGGGTCCCCGAAAAGATTAAATTCCACGATCGTCAAAGCCGAGTATAAACTGCCCTGATCGGTTCCCTGCAACAAAGCACTACGCGCAATAAACAATGCCTGCGCCACGGTATATCCTTGCAAAACGGCATTCATGAAGCAACTGGCGATGATATCCGCCTCGCACAAAGCAACCGTGGAAGGAGTCGCGTTCAAAGAATCCACGGAACCCCAAGCCACCCGCGACGACCCCACGAAAGCCAACGTGTTCGCGGAGAGCGAGGCCAATAACATACTGTGATACCTATCCAACCCGATAAAACGTCCCCCGTAACAAGCCTCGCTGATAACGATATTAGGAGCCAGACAAGTCATCATGTGTTCCGGCTCGATGACCGGATAAGCTCCCTCCCCGCTTTTATGAAGCATGGCTCCGAAATAACCGCGTGACTCCAATCCTTCCCCTCCATGAAGGTTATAATAATACAAAGAAGCTCCCGCGTGGAAAACTTGGCTGACATTCTCCTCCATAACCATGGGAGAAAGAATAAGCCGGTTATAATAACAATCAGCCGGCAAACGACCGTCGAAATTACGCAAATAATTACCGCTCAAAAGATCACCCGCCACGCGGACGGACACATTCTTCCAGTTAGGATCGCATTGCCCGTAAGCCGCGATCATCGGAATACCGTGAGAATTTTCTATATCCCGCTTCAGGTAATCAAGTAAATCTTCGCATGACGCATCCTCCCCAAAAGGCAACCGTCCCACGAAAAAAAGCTGTTCGTACTTGAATATCTCCTGACTTTCAAGTAAAGCAAGCATCTCCTTGCCGTAGGGATAAGCGTAAAGTATATCCGTATCGATACTGTCATCATTACTATCATCCGGGATATAATGACGGACGCACGGCATGGGAATAATATCGCTTCCTCCTATAATAAACAGGTATTGTGATTCTTCCTTTCCCGCCACTTCTTCCCGTTGATGAACATCCATCAGTATGTCCATATAATCCCACAACGAACTGTCGGCATTTAAACTGACCGTTCTGGCCTTCCCGAAAAAACCGCTCTTCCCGTAAGAATAATTACCGGCATCGACAAGTTTGTATGAAACGCCACACTTCCTTTTCTCCACGATAAATTTGTCAAACACGGCTGTTAAACTTTGCTCTTCAACATCCAGTTTTTCTGCCAGCAAATTCAGATTCGTGAAGAGCAATCCATGAATACCCGCTTCTTTAGACGAGGACGAACCCATGGAATCCTTGTTCATCGTGTGAACGTCCCTCTCCAATTTTGTTCCGCATTCCGAACAAAAAAGCACGTTCCCGTCTTCTATTTTATTTCCGCATTCAGGGCAATACATCGTTATTTCATTTTTTATTTGAGATACTTTTTCTGTCGTTTCGTCACCCCCGAAACATAATTCCGGGCTTCACTCGTGCTCAGACGAGTCGTGAGATGACTGTATAATTGTTCATAATTGCATTCGTTTATCAACGGGATGGCTTTATTCAGGTTCGTTGCTCCCGTGAAAGCCCTGCTCACGTTTCCCGCCCCGGTATTATACCCGGCAATCACGCACAACTTGCGGCAATCGGAATTGGCAACCGACGCGAACTGGTTCGACAAAACACGCAAATAGGCGGTACCCAATTCTATATTATTACGCGGGTTGAAAAGATAACTCCGCGTGGGAATCCACTCGCGCTTGTACACATAGCGAAACGCGTCAAAACCTCCCGACGTCGGGACAAGCTGCATCAACCCGTAAGCCGGAACCCAACTCGTTGCCTCGGGATTGAAACAGGATTCCTGCTCCATCACGGCATAAATAAGTGACGCCTCAATCTGGTAGACGCGCGAAAATTCCGCTACAAGGTCTTTATAAAGAGCCGCGTTTTTCGAGAGATTATCGGCAACAAGGCTCATTTGCACCTGCACCACTTGACGTGCTTCCTTGTTCGTTCCCGTTACCTTGACCGTTTTTTTACTTTGCGCCGCGATAGCTTTCGCGATAGATGCCGTTTCCCCTTTGCCCGACCATTCCTGCTTTTTTTGTTCGGCACGCTCACGAGCCTCTTCCTGTTTACTAGCGAGAGGATTACCATTTCTTTTATCGTCTTTCTCCAGAGTACGCTGTGCCATCGTTTTCCCCGTGTCAACAGTTCGTGCCAACGAATCCTGCTTCCGATCAACCGTCAGATTTTTCCCCTTCACGGTCGGCACCGGGGGGACAGGACGGGCGGATGTCGGTTTCCTGTCCGTTGAGGCTGACGACGTATCGAATTTATACTTGGAGAAATCGACAAGCCCGTCAAGGATAGGTTTTTGCGTTAAGGCTTCCGATGCGTCAACAGAAGATTGGTAAGGACAGGTCGAACCCCTGCTGTTCAACATCCGTTCTATGGCTTCCGCCAAACGTGCGTTTATCTCGGTAGAATCCGTAACGCCGATATCGTCAAGCGCTATCTCCACGAAAATCTCCCCTTTGTCAAAATCGACAATGGAACGGCTATGATAATCATCACTGTATTCCACCCATTCCGTCCGGGTGTTGTCAATAACACTATCTTCCCCCCATACCTTTTTGATAGAACGGACATAACGAAAATAATCCGCTTTTGCTTGTGCCTCGTATTTCGCGTACTCTTCACGAGCCTGTTTACTATACGCCTCAAAATCAGACGTGATTTGCTTGGCATCTTTCTCGAACTGCACACGAAGCGAATCGGTAAGCGTCTTCGTCGATGTTACCGTCTGTGCATAACCATAAACCACTAAAATCATGATCAAAAAAACAAACACACATTTCTTCATACTCGCAACACATTGACAGTGTAAATATCCATATTAACTATCCGCAAAAACTCACACGAATCGCTCCTGTTCTCCCTTTCACACGCGACACTTCTCTAATTTTACAATAATATCAATAAATTTTTATTCACTGATACACAAAAGTAATTAATTTTTGATTAACACAAAATATAAATACATGAAAATTTGTCGTTATAAATCTTATATTTAAAATTATCACATTTATCGTAATAATATCAGTTTGTGTTTCATTTCTCGCAATTCGCAAAATGTTAAATTGCGATAAACGAAACACTGCATTTTCATCCTTTCACTCACACCCGGCATCCCCCGGACTATACTTAGGCTATGGTTTCCCGCTACCAAGTTCGAAGCATGAACGTAGCATCTTCGAAGCATGAACGTAAACCAGCGTTCATGCTCTGTTAATGATATGAAATTGCAATCTTTTTGATAGAGGCCAAGGGTTGAACAGGGGTTATTCACGTGTAATGAAGAGTTATAGCAGTAAATTAGAATCCCCAATCGCAAAAAAGATGAAAAATATTTGCATTCTTCATTTATTCTTTTTTTCTTTGTCCCGATCAATTCAATCTGCGAGGATTGTTTGAATTATAAAGAGGAGTCGAGAGAACAGGCTCATTGAAGCTCCGACAACCTGCAAAAGATTTGCAAGGTGCCAAAACCTGACCTGAGAACCAGGAGTTATAATTTAAGCTGAAGAAAAATGAAAAAAGAAACAACAAACCAGAACAGCAGTTATTGCACCGCCAATTGTAGAAATCTTTTCATCCTCTCTATTGCCATGTCCATGTGTATGCGCTGCATGCGCTAATATCTTTTTTACCCCGGAACTTATTCATTTTAGATTTTTTGATTTTAGATTTATGATTGATCGTTGTGTCATGACTTTTATGACACAAACAACATCTACAATCTAATAATCAGATAGTTGCAAGGCAATTATCTTGAAAAAATCATTATTCAAACATTTATTTATCAAGAAATTGGACAATATCATGGCAAAAACATACGCAGAAATAAACGACAAGATAAAAAAGGGAACGGCAGTGGTTCTGACCGCCGAAGAAGTTTCCGAATTGGCAAAAACACTCTCGCCGAAAGAGATCGCCGAAAAAGTAGATGTGGTAACAACCGCCACTTTCGGGGCAATGTGTTCATCGGGCGCATTCTTGAATTTCGGTCATGCCAATCCCCCGATTCGCATGGAAAAAATCGAATTGAATGGGATACGTGTCAGTGGCGGACTCGCCGCCGTGGACACCTACGTGGGTGCCACGGACTGCAACCCAGAGAACCCGGCATACGGGGGTGCGCACGTTATCGAAGACCTCGTGGCAGGAAAAGAAATCGCCTTGGAGGCTTGGGGAAAAGGAACGGACTGCTATCCCTGCAAACACATTAAAACCCGTATCACGAAAGACTCAATCAACGAGGCAATCCTGTACAACCCGAGAAACGCGTACCAGAACTACAACGTGGCAACAAACTCCACGGACAAAATCAAATACACTTACATGGGAACCCTACTTCCAAAATTGCGCAACGCCTCATACAGCACGGCAGGTGAACTCTCTCCCCTGTTGAATGATCCGGAATGTCGCACGATAGGATTGGGAACCCGCATTTTCCTCTGCGGCACGGAAGGGTACGTCACATGGAACGGGACACAATTCCACTCCACCAAAGAAGTCAACGAATACGGCATCCCGACCAGTAACGCCCGCACGATAGCGGTAATCGGCGATTTGAAGAACATGAGTACCGACTTCCTGCGAGGCGTGTACTACGAGAAATACGGGGTAAGCCTGTTTGTCGGGATCGGTATCCCCATCCCTATTCTGGATGAAGACCTCGCGCGCAGGGTATCCATTCGTAACGAACAGATTGAAACAACCGTCGTGGATTACGGGGACGGAAACAAGATTCTAGGAAAAACAAACTATGCCGCCCTCCAATCGGGTGAAATAGAAGTAAACGGACACAAGATCAGAACCACCCCCGTGGCCAGTCTGGCAAAAGCCCGACAAATCGCCGATATACTGAAATCATGGATTCAAAAAGGTGATTTCCTGCTCTCGGAACCCGTTCGACCGATGCCGACAGGAACCGCACTGAAACAATTGAAAATTGAAAGTTGAAAATTGAAAATGAACTCCTCCGTCTGCTTCGCAGCCACCTCTCTATAAACAGAGGAGGAGCTGGTGACACTAGCCAAAGACGGTGAGTAATTCAGCTCTCCCTCTGTTTATAGAGGAAAACTGGCGAGTAAGAGAGAACAGACTGAGAGCTTGCTCGTTGTCTGTCGAACGAGAGCCAGTTCGAGACCGGTTTCCGGGCTCAATACCCCGAAGGAGGGAGGGAGTTCAATCTAAAATCTAAAATCTAAAATTTAAAATCTAAAATTATTCCGGTTATGAATAAAAAAGTAATATTGACCTTCCCGGTCGACGCAACAGACAGACCTTTGACATACGAATTGATTCGTATTTATGATATAAAAATAAATATACTGAAAGGAGAAATACAACCCGGAAGAACCGGCTCTTTACTCATTGAAATGGATGCCGACGAATTGCGTATAGAACAAGCTATCGCATTTCTGAACGACAACGGAGTCACCGTGAGTCCCGTTTCCAGCAAAATCTCGTATGACGAAACCCGTTGCATCAATTGCGGCAACTGCGCATCCGCCTGTTTCTCCCACGCCTTGACTATTGAGGCTCCGGACTGGAAACTGCAATTCAACCCGGAAAAGTGTATCGCCTGCAAGCTATGTCTGAAAGCCTGCCCGCTGAAACTTTTCAAGATTGAATTCAGCGATTGCACTATCTAATGATTTACGATTTATGATTTACGATTAAAGGAATCATAAATCTAAAATTTAAAATCTAAAATTAAATCGTGGAATACAAAGATCGTACATACAGGGAACATTTACAGGAAGAGCGCTGGCATTCTTTCACGGTCGCTTTCAAGGAAACCGATTTGTGGATAGGGATTGACAAAGTCTCGTTTCACCCGGAGATTCCCGTCTTCACGGAAACCCGTGTACGGGCGTTACGGGAGAAAATGGACGCTTACATAGCCCAAGATCCGGACTACTTGAAAGCATTGGTACCACACGAGGCACAACCGACAGCACCGGTTATCTTCCGTGAGATGGCGGAAGTGGCTGTCCGTTCGGGCATCGGTCCCATGAGTGCCGTTGCCGGAGCTGTCGCCCGCGAAATAGGCATAGAAGTCAAAGAAAAGTTCGGGGTACAAGAGATTATCGTGGAAAACGGCGGAGATATATACGCCGACATCCGGACAGACATGGATATCGCCGTGTTCGCCGGGCAATCTCCCCTGTCCGAGAAAGTCGGTTTCACGATCAACGCCGGATATGCCCCGCTGGGAATATGCACCTCATCGGGCACCGTAGGTCCATCGCTCAGTTTCGGGAAAGCGGACGCGGTAATGATTATCTGCAAAGACTGTGCTTTGGCCGATACATACGCCACTGCCTTCGCCAACCGGATACAGACCGTGGAGGACATTGCCCCCTGCATGGAAGAGATAGGAAAAAAAGACGAAATCCTAGGAGCTATTTGTATCAAAGACGATAAAATCGGTATTCACGGGATATTTGATTTGAAGATTTGGAAATGAAGAAATTTAGAAATGAAAACATACAAAGACATACAACCAAACAACACCGACACGGGAGTTCCTGTAACCTGTAACTTGCCAAAGGCAAATGCAACCTGCAACCTGCAACTCGCCGCAGGCGACAACAAACGCATCCTCATCCTCGACGGAGCCACGGGGACAGCCTTACAAAAATTCGGATTAACAGAAGCCGATTTCCGGGGAGAAGAATTCGCGGGGCACCCTATCCCTTTGAAAGGCAACAACGACGTGTTGAATATCACCCGTCCCGACGTGATTCGCCGAGTGCATCAAAGTTATATTGAAGCGGGTGCCGATATTATAGAAACAAACACGTTCAACGCCAATGCCGTATCCCAAGCCGAATACGGGTGCACGGAATGGATTACCCGAATAAACCGGGAAGGGGCACGAATCGCCAAAGAAGCGGCTACCGCCTGCCGAGAACGCGAAATACTCGTGGCAGGAAGTATCGGTCCCACGGACAAATCTCTCACGCTTGCCCCCGATCCGGAACAGCCCGCCTACCGTATCGTGGACTTCGACACATTAGTCGCGGCTTACACTACCCAAGTTACCGCACTAATCGAGGGAGGCGTAGATCTCTTGCTCGTGGAAACCATTTATGACGGCCTGAATGCCAAGGCAGCCTTGTATGCTATCGCCAAAGTACAGGAGGAACGCGGGACACAACTCCCCGTGATGCTCTCGGCAACGATCAACGACAAAAGCGGTCGTACGCTGACAGGGCAATCACTGGATGCACTGTTCACCAGTTTGTCCCACTACCCCATCGTGAGTTTCGGGTTAAACTGCTCGTTCGGGGCAAAAGAATTACACCAATTCATCCGGGAACTGGCACCACATATACCTTGCGCGATCAGCATCTACCCGAATGCCGGGCTTCCCAACGAAATGGGTGAATACGACGAATCTCCCGAATTCACGGCACAATGCCTGCAAAATATGGCAAAAGAAGGGTTAATCAACATCGCGGGCGGATGTTGCGGAACGACACCCGAACACATTCGGGCTATCGCCGAAGCGTTGAAAAACATCCCTCCCCGTGAAATCCCGGTTTCGGAACACCGGTTGAAAGTGAGCGGACTGGAAACTGTAATTGTTGATAAAGAGCAAAGCAATTTTATCAATATCGGGGAACGCACCAACGTGGCAGGTTCCGCCAAATTCGCCCGTCTGATACGGGAAAAGAATTACACGGAAGCCGCTATCATCGCCCGCAAACAAATCGAGGCGGGAGCGTCCATCATAGATATCAACATGGACGATGCCATGCTGGACGGCACGGCGGAAATGGAACGCTTCATTCGTATAATCAGCAACGAACCGGATATAGCCAAGGCACCCTTGATGATCGATTCGTCGAAATGGGAAACCATTCTTGCAGGATTGAAAAATTCGCAAGGGAAATGTATCGTGAACTCCATCAGCTTGAAAGAAGGGGAAGAAGAATTTCTGCACAAGGCGAAAGAGATACAACGCCTCGGGGCGGCAGTCGTGGTTATGGCTTTTGACGAGGAAGGACAAGCAACCACTTTCCAACGGAAAATAGACATCTGCCAACGCGCTTACCGGTTACTGACTACCCGTGCCGGATTTACCCCCGAAAATATTGTCTTTGACGTGAATATCCTCGCTATCGGCACGGGTATCGACGAACATAACAATTACGCAGTGGACTTCATCGAAGCCGTGCGCTGGATAAAACAGAACCTGAAAGGCTGCCGCACATCGGGCGGAGTATCCAACCTCTCTTTCTCGTTCCGCGGTAACAATACCGTGCGGGAAGCCATGCATTCCGTTTTCCTGTACCACGCGATACGGGCGGGACTGGATATGGCTATCGTCAATCCCGCCATGTTGCAAGTGTATGACGAAATCAACCCGGAACTTCTTAAAGCAGTGGAAGATGTTGTCTTAAACCGCACTCCGGAGGCCACGGAAACATTAATCGCCCTAGCCGAGAAATATAAAGAAGTAAAGGGCGAAAACAAAAACGTACAAAACGAGGAATGGCGCACCCGCCCGCTGGAAGAGCGCTTGGGACACGCGCTCGTGAAAGGCATCACGGACTATCTTCCCGCGGACATAGAAGAGGCCCTCGCCCGGTATTCCAATCCGGTAGAAATTATCGAAGGACCGCTCATGAAAGGCATGGAGCGCGTAGGCGAATTTTTCGGGGACGGCAAAATGTTCCTCCCACAAGTGGTGAAATCGGCAAAAGTGATGAAAGAAGCGGTGAATATCCTGCAACCCGAAATAGAACGCCATAACACGGCGGCACAAAACATGAAACGATTGCCCAGAGTAATTCTTGCCACGGTAAAAGGCGACGTGCATGACATCGGCAAAAACATTGTAAACATTGTATTAACGTGTAATAATCTAGAAGTGATCGACCTTGGTGTCATGGTAGACAACCAAAGGATTATCGAGGCTATTAAAGAACACGAGGCGGATATTGTCGGGGTTAGCGGATTGATCACTCCCTCGCTGGGTGAAATGGAAAATCTATGCGAACTGTTACAGAAAGAACAACTGCAAGTACCGCTAATCGTGGGAGGTGCAACCACCTCATCCGTGCACACGGCTGTGAAACTGGCACCCAAATATGATCATTGTGTTGTACCCGGGGGGGATGCTTCACGTACCGTGGGAATCATAAAACGCTTGCTGAACGACCGGGAAAATTATACCCGTGAACTCAAACGGGAGCAGGAAGAAATCCGGACGCATTATTACCACCGTCAACAAAAACACATATCGCTTGAAGAAGCCCGCCGAAGAGCGCCGCACTTCGATTGGAATAACGTTCAACCGACAACATTCGGGGAACACAATTTACTGGTAAAACACCTTAATATCGAAGACCTCGTGGAAAGAATTGACTGGACCCCGTTCTTCCATTTCTGGGGATTCAAAGGAAAATACCCGGAGATCGTTTACACGAATGACGAGGCTGACCGCACTTATCAGGCAGCACTGGATATGTTGGGGAAAGTCATTGCCGGCAACGAATTTGACGCTTCCATCATCGTGCGCTTTTTCGATGCCTGTTCGGAAAACGACGAAATCGTGCTGGACGGCAAATTCCGCTTCCCGATGCCCCGGCAACAGGCAGACCTGCAAGAATGTATCTCTTTGGCAGACTTCGTGCTCCCAAAAGAGAAAGGGACGGGAAGTGTCGGTTTGTTCTGCCTGAAAGTATCCGACAAGCACAAGTGTAACGACTGTCGTGATTTCGAGCACCTTCTACGGGAAAGCCTGTGCGCCCGACTGACGGAAGCCTGCGCGGAATGGATGCAGGAGCAGATAAACGAGGGTACGCGTGTCATCCGTCCCGCTTTCGGTTACCCCTCTTGCCCGGATCACGCGTTAAAAAAGATCGCTTTCGAAGCATTGGATGCACCCGCCCAAATCGGGGTACAACTGACAGAAGGATATTCAATCTATCCCTCAACCAGCCTCTGCGGAATGCTGATCTCACACCCGGAAGCAAAATATTTCAGCGTGTAAACGCTGAAATAAGATAAAAGCTAAAGAGGGGGTAGTTGAAGCGTTGGTTCAAGCGCAGGGAATCTAAAATCTAAAATTTAAAATCTAAAATCATGAAAGTTATTGACATCTTAAACAAATCAGATAAAGCGGTATTCTCTTTCGAGCTGGTGCCACCGCTGAAAGGGGGAGATATTAACAAGATATACGAGGCAATTGAGCCGCTTATCGCTCTCGCTCCCCCGTTTATCAATATCACGTTCCACCGGGATGAATTGGAATACAGGGAATTACCAGACGGAACAATTAAAAAAGTTACCGTCACGAAGCGTCCGGGTACGGTAGCTCTGGCAGCCGCCATCATGAGAAGATACAACGTGGATATGGTTCCGCATATCGTGTGCGGTGGGGCTACCCGCCACAAAATCGAAAACGAATTGATTGATCTGAACTTTCTCGACATCGAGAACATAATGGCTCTCCGGGGAGATCCCATACCGGGACAGCGTTTTTTCTCACCCGAAGAAGACGGACACAAATACAGTTGCGAGTTAGTCGAACAGATATACCGCATGAATCACGGGCAATATCTTGATGATACTTTGACGGACTCCGTTCCCACGAATTTCTGTATCGGCGTGGCTGGTTACCCGGAAAAACATTACGAGGCGCCGAATCAAGCCTGTGATATCGAAAACCTGAAACGAAAAGTAGATGCCGGGGCAAATTATATCGTGACTCAAATGTTTTTCGACAACTCTAAATTCTTCCGGTTCGTGGAAAAATGCCGGGCGCAAGGAATCACGGTTCCGATTGTTCCGGGATTAAAACCGATCTCCACGCTCAAACATTTGGAGATGCTGCCCCGTACATTCAGCATTGATATTCCCCAAGAGTTGGTGAAAGAAATCCGCTCCTGTAAAAACAACAAGGAAATCAACCAAGTCGGTATCGAGTGGTGCGTGGCACAAAGCAAGGATCTGATCGCACATGGCGTTCCCGCTGTCCACTATTATACCATGGGAAAATCGGAAAACATACAAGAGATAGTGAAACAAGTATTTTGAAAAAATCAAAAAGATGAACCAAGAACCGAAACCACGCTTTTTCGCACTGATACCACTGATTGTCTTTCTACTAATCTACTTGGTAGCTTCAATTATCATCGGAGACTTCTACAAGATGCCCATCACGGTAGCGTTTCTCGTATCATCCGTGGTTGCCGTGGCAATATCTTCGGGAGGCAAGTTACACAAACGAGTAGATTTATTTTGTAGAGGAGCGGCAAACAGCAACATCATGCTTATGGTGTGGATTTTCATTCTTGCCGGAGCTTTCGCCCAGACCGCCAAAGCGGTTGGAGCGGTCGATGCCACGGTAAATCTTGCTTTAGCCGTTCTCCCGGATAACTTGCTGCTCGCGGGAATGTTCATTGCAACCTGCTTTATCTCGCTATCGATGGGAACCTCTGTCGGCACGATTGTCGCCCTCACTCCCGTCGCCGCAGGTATTGCCGCGCAAACAGACATAGCATTGCCCTACATGGTGGCAATAGTGGTTGGCGGCGCCATGTTCGGGGATAACCTTTCTTTTATCTCCGACACGACCATCGTGGCAACCCGCACACAAGGATGCAACATGAAAGACAAATTCAAGGTAAACAGTCTGATCGTCATTCCCGTAGCCGCACTCGTCACTCTTGTCTACCTGTTTCAAGGAACGGAAATAACCACGCATCCCGTGATCCATGAAATCGAATGGTTGAAAATAATCCCCTACATTCTGGTTCTCGCGACCGCTTTATCCGGAATGAATGTCATGTTGGTATTGTTGCTTGGCATTTTATGCTCGGGCATAGTCGGCATCCTTGCCGGAAGTGTCCGATTCTGGGATTGGATCGCGGCCATGGGAACAGGGATATCCGGCATGGGTGAACTCATCATCATTACGCTGCTTGCCGGGGGAATGCTGGAAGTGATACGCTATAACGGGGGAATCGCCTACATCATACAGAAACTGACCACCCGCGTGAACTCGAAAAAAGGAGCTGAATTGAGTATTGCCGCGCTCGTGAGTTTCGCTAACCTCTGCACGGCAAACAACACGATAGCGCTTATCATGGCAGGTCCCATTGCCAAGGATATTGCCGCCCGTTTTGGCGTAGATCCCCGAAAATCGGCCAGTTTATTGGACACGTTCTCCTGTTTTGTACAGGGAATCATTCCCTACGGGGCACAACTACTCATGGCTGCCGGATTAGCAGCTGTTACCCCACTCGCTATCATGCAATATCTTTATTACCCGTACCTCATGGGAATAGCCACCCTTTTAGCCATATTTTTCCGGTACCCGAGAAAATACTCCTAACAATTGTAAATCTAAAATTAGTATGTAATTTCGCACCATGACAATAACAGAAGCACTCATCACCATATTGCTCGGCATGACAGCCGGGTTTATCAATACAGTGGGCGGAGGCGGTTCCATGTTGGTGGTGCCCTTCCTGATCTTTATCGGTCTTCCGGCAAATGTAGCCAACGCAACAAACCGGATTGCCATTCTGTTACAAAACGTGGTTTCCGTCGGAAGTTTCAAACAAAAGAAAATACTTGATTTCAAAACCGATTACAAACTTCTGCTCCCCGTTGCCCTCGGAAGTATCGTGGGCGCTTTGATAGCGGTAGATATTAACGAGGACGTCTTCAAAAAAGTCATTGCCGGACTGTTGATTATCATGTTCTTCATGCTGCTTCTCAATCCCGACGCTTGGGTAAAAGCCAACGCGGATAAAGCAAAAATGAAACAACCGTGGCTGCGAAACCTGATCTTCTTTTTTATCGGTATTTACGGCGGCTTCATCCAAATCGGTATCGGTTTCTTTCTGCTTGCCGGACTGGTGCTGGGGTGCGGTTACGACCTGTTGAAAGCTAATGCCATAAAACTGTTTATCGTTCTCTTTTACACGATTATCGCTCTAGCAATCTTCATATACAACGATCTGGTCAGCTTCAAAGTAGGTCTTATCCTTGCCTGCGGCAATATGCTCGGCGCGTGGCTCGGCGTACGCTTCAGCGTGAAATGGGGAGCGAAATACATTCGCTATTTCCTGCTCGTGATACTGGTAGTCGTGGCTATCCGCCTGTATTTTAGCTAAAAATAAAAAAATACAAATACTGGAAAATGACGGAAATAGGAAATTATTGAAATAAGTAGGCGACAAAAAAGCATCGCATACGATATATTTTGGTAACTTTGTCCTATAAATTTTACATCACCATGGAAATAAAAATAGGACACTCGTTCACGCAGGAAATAACAGTTCAGCATAAAGATACCGCGGCTGTTTACGGTTCGGGGAAATTGGAAGTATTTGCAACCCCGGCAATGGTCGGATTGATGGAAAACACGGCAATTAAATGCCTCGAAGGAATGCTCGACGCTGACAGCGACACCGTGGGTATTGAAATCAACACTAAACACGTGAAAGCTACCGCCGTGGGCAAAAAAGTAGGTTGCAAAGCCACCATTACCGAAGTCGACGATCGCCGTATTCGCTTTGAAATCGAAGCGTGGGACGAAACCGCCCCTATCGGAACAGCCATCCACGACCGTTTCATCATCAACCCGGAGAAATTTATGAGCAAACTTTAATAATTGAAAATTGAAAATGCAGAATTGAAAATGAAATAATCTTTCAAACACTTCAATTCACATTTTCAATTTTCAATTCTCAATTTTCAATTTTCAATTGTATGTTTAAGCTTACCTCAGAATTTCAACCCACCGGCGACCAACCGGAAGCAATAAAACAACTGACACAGGGACTTGAAGAAGGTACCCCGGGACAAGTGTTGCTGGGGGTCACGGGTTCGGGGAAAACATTCACGATCGCAAACGTCATAGAAAAGGTACAACGCCCTACCCTTATTTTAAGTCATAACAAAACATTAGCTGCACAGTTGTACTCGGAGTTCAAAGCGTTCTTTCCGGAAAACGCGGTCGAATATTTTGTTTCCTATTACGATTATTATCAGCCGGAAGCCTATCTTCCGACAACAAACACTTATATAGAAAAAGACCTCGCTATTAACGACGAGATCGATAAACTACGCCTACGGGCAACCGCTTCCCTCCTCTCCGGACGACGGGATGTGGTCGTAGTTTCATCTGTTTCCTGCCTGTACGGTATGGCAGACCCGACAGCTTTCGGGGCAAATATCATCTTCCTGCGCCGGGGACTGAAAATCGCCCGCAATCAACTATTACGACGTCTGGTAGACGCCCTTTACGTGAACAACGAACTCGAGTTCAAACGGGGAAGTTTCCGGGCAAAAGGTGAAACCGTGGATATATTCCCCTCCATCGAAACTTTCGAGGGCATGGCTTACCGGATAGAATTCTGGGATGATGAAATCGACCGGATCACTTCTTTCAGCCCACAGACCGGAAAGACCATGGATGAAATGGAAACATTGAACATCTACCCGGCAAACTTATTCGTCACGGACAAAGCCACGTTGGCAAAAGCCATCCACGACATAGGACATGACCTCACTATACAAGTCGATTTTCTTAATTCTGTCGGGAAACACATGGAGGCCAAACGTCTGGAAGAACGGGTAAATTACGATCTGGAAATGATTCGGGAACTGGGATACTGTTCCGGAATCGAAAACTATTCCCGTTATCTGGACGGTCGTGCCGCGGGTGTACGTCCATTCTGCTTACTGGATTACTTCCCGCAAGATTTCCTGTTGGTTGTCGATGAATCGCACGTGACGCTACCACAGGTGAGAGCCATGTACGGGGGCGACCGCTCCCGCAAACAATCGCTCGTGGAATACGGCTTCCGGCTTCCCGCCGCTTTTGACAACCGTCCGCTTACTTTCGAGGAATTCGAGGCAAACACTGGACAAACGATATACGTCAGCGCTACCCCTGCCGATTACGAACTCGAGAAATGCGAAGGCGTCGTGGTCGAACAAATTATCCGCCCCACGGGTATCCTCGATCCGGAAATCGAAGTCGTACCCAGCAAAAACCAGATAGATCATCTTGTCAACGAAATACAGCAACGAATAGAAATAAAAGAGAGAGTTCTCGTTACCACGTTGACCAAACGCATGGCAGAGGAACTGAGTAAATATTTAGACCGTATTCGCATCAAATGCCAGTACATCCACTCCGACGTGGACACGCTGGAACGAGTGCAAATCATCGAGAACCTGCGCAAGGGAATTATTGATGTCATTGTCGGGGTAAACCTGCTCCGTGAAGGATTGGATATGCCGGAAGTTTCTCTTGTCGCCATTCTCGACGCCGACAAAGAAGGATTCCTACGCTCCACGCGCTCACTCATACAAACCTCCGGACGTGCAGCCCGTAACTTGAACGGAAAAGTCATCATGTACGCCGACACGATTACCCGTTCCATGCAGGCAACCATAGACGAAACCAATTATCGTCGGGAAAAACAAATGGAATACAACCGTGAACACGGCATCATCCCCACCCAAATTCACAAAACAACCGAATCCGTGCTAAAAGAAACTTCCCGTGCTTACGTGGAAGAAGAGCATATCAACATGGCCGCCGATCCGGTTACCGCTTACATGAGCAAACCCGAACTGGAAAAGATGTTGCAAAAAACAAAAGCCGCCATGCAAAAAGCCGCCAAAGAAATGGACTTCCTCGAAGCCGCCCGCCTGCGTGACGAAATGTTCAAACTCGAAGAAACAATAAAACGGCTGGAACTTTAAGATTGTTCAACGGACAACATATCGCTGCATCTTAAGAATATATTCAAAGAAAACGAACTGGACGAAAATTCAGTTACCGAGGAATTCTCGGTAACTGAATCTGACGACAAATCTCGCTTAAATACTTTTACTCAAAAGGTTATCTTTCCAAGATAATTTTATAAAATAAAAGCAAGAAGAGAGCATAACTTTTCTGACAGCACATAAACTTTTCAACTTGGTCTTTTCTATATCTAAAAAATAATATAAACTATCCTCTATAAAAATCGGAATAAACCAACCATTAAATATCTGATAACTATAGAAGAACTATCTTTATCGGAATATTCAAATCTATTTCCGTGGTGTTTTATATACACAATCTTATACCAAAAAACAATTATGCCACGACATTTTTTTATCCTAATAGGTGTTTCATGGGGGTATGATAGGAGTATGATAGAAGTATCACCCAACCAACACCCTGCAAACAGCTTGGTATATAGCTGTTATGTTACCAACTTGCCTAGGTTTACCTATAATATACCACGAGAACACACCTCGTTCAAATTCTTGCTCTCTTCATCGAAATTATAGAATCGATTTTTTCACATGGTAATCTTGTCTATCCGATATTTTCTAAATAAAGTGTATACAAATTGATAGAATCCCCGCACAAGCGTGATTTTTTGTTTGTAAAGTGAAGTTACGAAAAGAGTGTAATTTATTGGAAATGAGCATTGGGTAATCGCTCA
>NZ_CAUFYA010000068.1:0-19487 GCF_959596855.1 uncultured Butyricimonas sp. | reverse complement strand
GTTACCTATTTGAAATTTTGAAAGCAAAGTAGCTGAAATATAAGCGGTTAGAGTTGTAGGTTCAAAACCCTGTCTCTCCGCCAAAGCAAGTCACTGAAAGAGAGTTAGCACACGGAAGCTGACTCTCTTTTTGCATCTAAAGGAATTCGAACCGAAGCGTCGGCAGGAGTTCGTAACGCATTCTCGAAGGGACTGAAAGTCCCGAGTCATCCCTCCCGTGCGCAGGCAATCTCCCCCAACTCCTCTTTTTTCGTAAGTTTCAATCATCGAAACCAATCTGTTTTGTTTCACTATATAACACGAAATCAGAACCCGTTGATGCTCGTTTTTACTATTCCGAACACTTTTTCTAATCCGTTGCGTTTTTAGTCTCACCTACTCCACACTATTATCGACATTAGAAACAATAATAATTCTTTATTTTCTCTAGTTTAAGGATATTTACATTCCCAAAGCACGACTTGAAAACACAAAAAATCAAGTCAATGATTGGATGGGACTTTTATTTTTACATAGAGAAGGAGTGATCGAACCTCGTACATACCGGGTCGACCACAGTGGAATATAATTTTAGGGAGAATATATGCATATTAATAGAATAAAAAGTTACTTAAATCTACTGCTATTCGCGGTACTTTTATTACCGGCTTCTTGTATCGATGAAAAAATACACCACGAAACAAAAGAAGGTTATATAGAAATTTCCGGTATCAATTCCCGCAGTTACACGGGAAGTTACGCAGGTGACGAAGCTGACAACAAAGTCGAGACGCTCCGCATTCTTGCATTCAACAAAACGAGCCGTGCCTGTGAAAACAATGTGCTGTACTACGGTTCCGCATTAGCCGAAAACACACTACGTCACCCGATCGAGCAAGGCGAATACGATTTTATCTTTCTGGCGAACGAACCCGCAGAGAACAGTATCAAAACAATACTCGACAATATCAGCGAATACGATGATCTGAAATCAATCGCATATCCCGCGACACATTTCACCTCCGAGCGTTCTATCCCCATGATCGCGGAAAACAACGGCGTGAAAATATTACCCGAGGGGAAGATTGAGGTAAATAACAACACAAATTCCGAATTAAAAATAGGACTCCGCCGACTGGCGGCACGCTTTGACGTCGTTCTGAAATCGACTATTGACTGGGGAACCACTAACACCGGGGAATTCAAGGGTATCACGTTATCGAACCTCCCGGACAGAGTGCCGCTTATATATGGCTTACCCAGTACCCCGCAATCAAACTCATATACATACGACGAACCAACTCTGCCTTATACCGGGACAAACATCACAAGGGACGTGATCCGCCAGTTCACACTAGCGGACAACGCCGGATATTTTGAAGTAGACCCGAGCCTGTTGACAGTCGAAGATCAGGCAAAAGGCCTTGTATGGGCAGCCAAAGTAAAGAGAATCATTCTCCCTTCCAGCTATTTCAACGTGAAGACAGCCGAGGCAAACGCGATCATGTTCACGGTCAACCTGATTGACAAATACAGTCCCTCGTGCAAGTTGAAAATCCTATCCGACCCGGATTACAGACTACCCGCCAACGCAAGACTGGAACTGATCGGTACGATCAAGGAACCTTTAGAAATGAATATACAGCCTGCTCCATGGACCCAAGATGAAACCGGTTGGGAAATATCCGGTATCCGCAAACTGAACGTGTCGCAAACAGAAGTTAAGATGACCGACCAAAACGGCGTTCGAATCTCTTTCTGGTCTAATATGCCGGTTGTGAAAGTACTCGACGTGGTAGAAAAAGAAGGAGCGGGCGACCGACCGACAAACGAAGTATTCAACTGCCTAACGGTAGATGCCAACAACACCTCCCCTTACCGTTTCCATTTCGACCCGACCACAGGTAGCGGGTACATGGACTTACTGATCGACGGTACCAACCGGATTTCCGGCACCCCTCACGACAGGACTGAAAACATGAGCGGTAAATATACGTTGACTTTATCGGCAGAGGATGAAAACGGCAAAAATCAATTACAAAGAACAATTACTGTCACGGTAACACAAACGGGGCTACGATTTGTACACAACCCCACGGCAAACGCCCACGGATTATTTAACGGCGTGTTTTTCAAACACGACCAAAAAGGCGAACGCATCATTACCGGACAACACGCCATAGACCGCCCGTGGTCTGTAACGGTACCCGATGATTTTCAAGATTGGCTCGTGGTAAGTGCCACGCCCAGTTTCGACCCGGGTGTCGGCACCGAATACCCCGGGGATGCCGAACACTATCAAGTGTTTCCCAACCCGTATAGGGCAGAGAAAGAGGGCAAGAAAATCGAAGGTATTAACGGGCGAATCTATTTCCGTATCGGCATCAAGGAGAGTTCCAATCACGTGCCGAGCAAGACTTCTGCTCCAAAATTCGGGTATGTCACTTTAACCTACTACCCGGGAGGCTGGCAAACCACCATGAGAATCTACGTTCGGCAAGGCGAAGCCCCGGCATACATATACAGCCCGAGCGATCCAATCCCGGATGTCGTTCATAACGGCTGGAACGGCAACACCGACATCACGGCACAAGTCCGGGCAGATATGCGCCTAACCTCAGCGAACACACGCCGGGGAGCGGTAAAATTCTCGCCTTATAACCTGACTACCCCCAAACTGGCAGGGTATACCGATCCCGACTACGAGAATGTTAATGCCAGAGGTGCCCAATTTGTCGACTTTCCTTCACAAGCGGGGGCATTCTTCCAGTGGGCGGTCGATTTACAAGGCAATACTGCAGGCATAAACTACACGGATTATTACCGGAGAGGCTTCAACCCGAGCAGGTCATCTCTAATCTCAGGTTTCCCGTGGGATTATCCCGAATTTCCCATCATGTGGGCAGGGGCTAGCGGCATACCTGCATATAAAAACACGTTTGAGATTTGCCCCACGGGCTATCGTCGTCCCACGGACGGGTACACGAATAAAGTATCATACAACGGATACTACGATTATTTGCCCGCCACGAATACACCCGCCATGAATCATTTGGAAGACGTGGAACAGT
Source organism: uncultured Butyricimonas sp. (assembly GCF_959596855.1). Classification (NCBI taxonomy): domain Bacteria; kingdom Pseudomonadati; phylum Bacteroidota; class Bacteroidia; order Bacteroidales; family Odoribacteraceae; genus Butyricimonas; species uncultured Butyricimonas sp. The sequence continues at coordinate 16,437 of NZ_CAUFYA010000068.1, read as the reverse complement.
CCGAGTTAAGAGTTTCTTTATTTAACGTGCCCTTCGCGGGGAATGCAGCTTCAAGCGCGGACTATATTACCGTGTTCGACAACGTCGTGGGAACGAATACCGGTCCCGGCACGTATCCTTACGGGACAAGCGGCATCGCCCGCAAGCAGTTGAAGAATACAACCTTCACCTTTTACTCGGACGGATTCTTCGACAGGCGACCGATTAAGGAACCCTCGAACGGCAATTACGGCGTATCGATAGACAACAGCCATGCCGCTTATCAAGGGGTATTGTATTTCAACCCCACAACCTACGCATCCGTTTTCTTCCCTTCCGCCGGTCGTCTGAATAACACAAACGGAAAGCTGGAGGGTGCAGGTAGTACCGGTTATTACTGGTCAGCCAGCGTAAGCCCGCAATACACGAGAAACGAATTAATAACGGAAACCAATAACAGAACGGTTCGTTACGGGGGATGGTCATTCGAATCCGCATATAATTCCATAAACTTCAGGGTCGCGTACCAAGGTTTTGCTCAAACGATACGCTGCGTGGAAGAAGTGATTATTAACGTGAGATAGAAGATTACAATTGAGTTACTCACCGTCTTCGGTAATCTTTCCAATCACGGAATAATTCAATCATAAATCGAGAAATCATAAATCCCAAATTAAGACAGTGACTTGATAAACAAACTGATCCCGTCGAATATCATCTGCAAACCGATCGTGGCAACAATCAGCCCGATAATACGAATTAAAGGATTCATGAAATTGTACTTGATCAGGAAATTCCCGATACGACGGGCCTGTAACATACAGAATAGGTTCACGGCCAGAGCGATTAATATGGAAATAATCGTGATCTCGCGACCGTACTGAACGGGAAAAGTCACTGCCGCCGTGATCGTCGCGGGTCCCGCGATCATAGGAATAGCAATAGGCACCGTGGTAAGGTCTGCCAGCTTGATATGCTCATCCACTTTCAAAAAGAAACCTTTCAACAACCCGGACAAACCGTTATACATCAACACGGCACCGCAAGTGATTTGAAAAGAATACAACTCGACATGAAAAACATAACTGAACGTGAGCTCGCCAAGAAAAAGGAAAAACACCAGAATCAGCGCCGCCGTAATTGTTGACTTGATAGAAATATAGCGCAATTCCTTCAAACTAAATCTCTCTTGCAGAGAGGTTACGATCAACACTTTCTGTACCGGGTTCACCAACGCCAAAAGAGCCACGATACATCCTAATATCATTTTTACTGTCATGACCTGTGTATTTCAATTACATCGCGAAGATAGAGGATAAAAGATAAAAACTGAAAGATAAAAACTAAAAGTTAGTTTAGAGTTCACATTCTAAACTTTAAACTGGCAAGACTCTTTATAGTATTAATAAATTATATTACTTTTGAGCCTGTAAATTACATCATAATGAAAAGGCTGTTTTTACTAGATATACCTATATTTCTATTTTCTTTAGTATTCATTGTCAACGGGCTGCAAAAGACAATGACCGAGAGAGAGAGTATAGTGTACGTCCAAGAAGAACAGCTGTCTATCCCGGAAACCCAAGCGAATTTTCATTCTCATGACGGATTTTTCCACCACCTTCTGGCGGACGAGGGTATCACGATGCCTCACGGACGACGTTTCGGGTTGAACAAACCGCCAAAGACTAACGTGTATTTCCGAAACACGGTTAACGGTTTGAAAAACAAACCGCTCAAGTTAGCCATCGCAGAAAACACGAGGCATTTCATGCAATATCTTACTACCCGCCACAGTCAGGGATTTTATATTTATTCGCTAAAAGAGTTAATTTTATGACACAAAATATCCTTTACGGCGTACAAGGTGAATAAATATAGAATATTGTAAACTGAATTATATAATATGATCGATTGGCTTCAATCAATTCTCGATTGGTATATGTATAACGTGAACTACTGGAGTGTTCTCGTCTGTATGGCTATCGAGAGTACCATCATACCTTTCCCGTCAGAACTAATCGTGCCTCCGGCTGCGTGGAAAGCCGCAAACGGGGAACTCAACTTCGTGCTCGTTATCGTGTTCAGCACCATCGGGGCGGTTATCGGGGCATTGGCAAACTACGTGCTTGCCTGCACGCTGGGACGGAAATTCATTTACTCCTTCGCGGAATCACGCTGGGGAAAGATATGCGGCATGACAAAAGAAAAAATAGAAAAATCCGAACAATACTTTTTGAAATACGGCAAAAGTTCCACGTTAATCGGGCGACTGACTCCCGGCGTGAGAAGCCTTATCTCGCTCCCGGCAGGACTCGTGAGAATGCCGTTGAAAAGTTTTATATTATACACGGCAGTGGGAAGCGGCATTTGGAATCTGATTCTCGCCACCACCGGATATTTTCTGTATTCCCGAAAAGAACTGCTGGAAATGTATTTCACGGAAATAACCATCACGATGCTGGTCGTGGGATGCTGCTTTTTCGGGTACCTAATTATAAAGAACATTCGTAAAAAAAACAAATTAAATACAAAATCATAACATGGAATCACGCAAACACTACACGGGACTCACGGACAAACAAGTCGAGGAAAGTCGTGAAAAACACGGTTCAAACGTGTTGACGCCCCCGAAAAGGGACTCCCTGTGGCAAGTATTTATCGGGAATTTCGAGGATCCCGTCATTCGTATATTAATGGTAGCCGTTTTCCTTTCCGGGGGAATAGCCATTGCCATGTATTTCTCGGAAGGCATTATCGAGATAGCCGAAACCATCGGTATTGCCGTCGCCATTCTGCTGGCAACAGGCGTAGCCACGTGGTTCGTCTGGGATGCCAACAAGAAATTCGATGTGCTGAATCAAGTGAACGACGACACATTGGTAAAGGTCATCCGTAACGGCAACGTACACGAGGTGGCAAAAAAAGACATCGTGGTCGATGACATCGTGATACTGGAACAAGGAGAGGAGATCCCCGCCGACGGGGTACTGTTGGAAGCCCTCTCTTTGCAGGTCAACGAATCGAGCCTCACGGGAGAACCCGTTGCCAACAAGACGACGATCGAGAGCGAATTTAATATGGAGGCTACCTATCCCTCCAATCACGTGATGCGGGGAACCACCGTCGTGGACGGTCACGGAGTGATGCAAGTACTCGCCGTGGGCGACTCTACCGAGTTCGGACGAGTGGCTGAAAAATCATCGGAGAAAAGCGAAGAACCAACCCCACTGGACACGCAACTCGAATCACTCGCCAAATTCATCGGAGTGATCGGGTTCTGCGGTGCGGCCGTGATGTTCACGATACTGTTTATTAAAGGGTTGTTTTTCAACCCGACCTATCCCACTCCCGAACTGGGACAACTGGGATTGATCGGTGCGGTGATTATCGCTGCCGTTATCATGCTGGCAAAAGTCTGGGTACCCGTTGTTTACGACGTGTATTCTTTACAAGGCAAGGACAAACCGCTTCCGAAGAGTATTGCCGCGGGAGGTTGGGGACGCTGGATACTTTACGGTCTGGGAGCATTGGTCGTGATGCTCGCTATCGGTCTGGCATTCGGTGTGAAACCGTGGGACCCGCACGCGTGGATTCCGCTGGGACTCGGCAAAAAGATTCTTTCCGCTTTCATGGCTTCCGTTACCCTAATCGTGGTGACCGTGCCGGAAGGATTGCCGATGAGCGTTACCCTCAGCCTCGCGTTGAGCATGCGCAAGATGTTGAAATCCCACAATCTCGTGCGGAAAATGCATGCTTGTGAAACCATGGGCGCAACGACCGTGATCTGCACGGATAAAACGGGTACGCTGACGCAAAACCAGATGACGGTGTACAAGACAAACTTCTACGGGTTGGATGGCGAACGTCTGTCTGATAACGAATACTCGAAACTACTCGCGGAGGGGATCGCCATGAACACGACAGCTTTTCTGGATTTCAGCGACCCGGAGAAGGTAAAAACACTGGGCAACCCTACCGAGGCGGCGTTGTTACTCTGGCTGAACGACCAAGGTATCAATTACGCGGAATCGCGGGAAAGTGTCACGGTGATTGAACAGCTGACATTCTCCACCGAACGGAAATACATGGCAACCCTCGTGCAATCACCTACTTTCGGGAAGAAAATCCTGTACGTGAAAGGTGCCTCGGAAATCCTTTTCGGATACTGCAAAAACGCTATTGTCGGCGACAAAACAGTACCTATCGCCGAGCAACAACCCGCAATCGAGGAACAATTGCTCGAGTACCAAAATCAAGCAATGCGAACGCTCGGGTTCGCTTACCAGATCATTGAAGACGACGAACCGCATTTTAAAGACGGACGATTGTATAACACGGAATTGACATTTCTCGGCATCGTTGCCATATCCGACCCCATCCGCCCGGATGTGCCGGATGCCGTACAACGCTGCTTCGACGCCGGAATCCAAGTTAAGATGGTAACAGGGGACACCCCGGGTACCGCGAAGGAGATCGGGCGGCAAATCGGGTTATGGACAGAAAAAGATACAGACCAAAACCTGATTACCGGGGTTGAATTTGCCAAACTGACGGATGAGGAAGCCCTCGACCGGGTACTCGACATGAAGATCATGTCGCGGGCGCGACCATTGGACAAACAACGGTTGGTACAACTGTTACAGCAAAAGAAACAAGTCGTGGCAGTAACGGGTGACGGAACAAACGACGCCCCCGCGTTGAATCACGCTCACGTCGGACTATCCATGGGTAGCGGAACATCGGTAGCCAAGGAGGCCAGTGATATTACCCTGCTCGACGACTCGTTCAGCAGTATCACCTCCGCCGTGATGTGGGGACGTTCCGTGTACCAGAACATACAACGCTTCGTGCTGTTCCAGTTGACGATCAACGTGGCTGCCTTGATTATCGTGCTATTGGGGTCGTTGTTCGGTTCCGAACTGCCGATCACGGTAACGCAAATGCTGTGGGTAAACTTAATCATGGATACATTCGCGGCAGGAGCACTCGCCTCTCTCCCACCCAGTCCGGACGTGATGAAACGGAAACCGAGGGACTCGAATGCCTTTATTATCGTACCGCGGATGCGCACACTTATCCTAACCACGGGTATCGCTTTTGTGGTAATCTTGATGAGCTTACTCTATATACTATCCCACTACGCAGGAGGAATAGACGCCGCCACACCGCAAGGCTTGGACAACCTGACGATTTTCTTTACCGTGTTCGTGATGTTGCAATTTTGGAATATGTTCAATGCCAAGACCTTCGGCACGAACGAATCCGCTTTCAAGAACCTTTCCAAGAGCGAAGGATTCCTTACTGTCGGGTTGGCCATTGTCGTGGGACAAATCCTCGTGGTAAACTTCGGGGGAAGCGTATTCAGAACAGTACCCCTCTCGTGGACGGAATGGATATGGATCACGGCTGCAACCTCGCTGGTGTTGTGGGTAGGCGAAATATTCCGGGCAATAAAGAGAAGAAAAGAAAAATAAGTCCGTAAGGTCCATAAGCTCACGGGTGTCCTTCGGACAGTGTTTATCGGCAGCATATAGCTACCGTAGACAAAGCGCCCCGCAGGGGACCATGGACCTTATAGACCTTATGGACTTTACAGACTTTATAGACCCAAATTGATTAAATTATGAAAAGAAACAGCTCAAATTACTGGATATATCTGGGAATGATTAGTGTATTCGGGGTGTTGATCTACCTTGCCCTGTGTTCGGGCGAGCGTTTTGACCATCACCCGGGAACAGGTATAATGCCCACAAGTGCCGGGGCATTCGAACTGTTCACGAACATTATTTCCGATAATATGACAAATTCATTGACGATACTGTTATTACAGATCATCGTGATTTTGCTTACCGTCCGGGTGTTCTCTTATCTTTTCAAATATATCGGGCAACCGGGTGTGATGGGAGAAATCGTGGCAGGTATCGTCCTCGGTCCCTCTCTACTAGGATATTTCTTCCCGGAATTTTCCGCTAACCTGTTCCCTCCCGAATCACTGGACAACCTCAACCTGCTTAGCCAAATCGGGCTAGTATTGTTTATGTTCGTTATCGGGTTGGAACTGGATTTCAGCGTATTGAAAAACAAGCTGAATGAAACGCTCGTTATCAGTCACGCGGGGATAGTGGTACCTTTCTTCCTTGGCGTGGTGGCAGCAATCTGGGTATACGAGGATTATGCTTCGGGACAAACGGCGTTTCTGCCCTTCGCTCTCTTTATCGGGATATGCATGAGTATCACGGCATTTCCCGTGTTGGCACGCATCGTGCAGGAACGGAACATGACGAAAACATCCGTGGGGATGCTTTCTATTGCCTCGGCTGCCAATGACGACGTGACAGCGTGGTGTCTGCTGGCAATCGTTATAGCACTCGCCAAGGCGGGAACTTTTGTCAGTGCCCTGTACACGATCGGACTAACACTGATTTATATTGTTTTCATGTTTCTCGTGATGCGTCCCTTCCTGCGGAAGATCGGTGAAACTTACGCCTATTCGGAAGTGATTAACAAAACATTCGTGGGGTTTATATTCCTTATACTTGTCTTGTCATCGGCAATAACGGAAATCATCGGGATTCATGCCCTGTTCGGTGCGTTTATCGCCGGAGTGGTTATGCCCACGAATATAGGATTCCGCAAAGTGATGATGGAAAAAGTGGAAGATGTTTCACTCGTGTTCTTTCTTCCGTTGTTTTTTGCCTTCTCGGGTTTACACACCGAAATAGGTTTGATTAACACACCTGAATTGTGGGGCGTTTGCTTGCTGTTTATCGTGGTAGCCATTGCCGGAAAATTCGGGGGCTGCACCCTTGCCGCCCGTGCCGTCGGGGAGAATTGGAAAGACAGTCTTATCGTGGGAACATTGATGAATACACGGGGACTGATGCAACTCGTGGCACTGAATATCGGCTTCGAAATGGGTATTCTCACCTCGGAGATGTTCGTGGTATTACTGCTAATGTCGCTACTGACAACGTTCATGGCAACACCTATGCTTTCGCTTGTCGAACGGATATTCTCGAAACAAAAAGAAAGCAAGGGACACCGGGAGAAGGTGCTACTCTCGTTCGGTAGACCGGAAACAGGAAAAACACTATTGAATATTGCCGATTTGATGTTGGGACATCGTTTGCAATCGAGCCTGATCACCGGGATACACTTCACGTTAGGGACCGACCTCAACCCAGCCAAGGCAGATGAATACGAGCAAGAAAGCTTTATCCCCTTACGGGAAGAAGCAGAACATTTGCAATTACACGTTCAAGAGCGTTACCAAGTGACTGACAGGCTTATTCCCGAAATGGTAAAAATAGCGCGACAGGAACAGGTAGACCACCTTTTCCTCGGCGCCGGACAACAGTTCATGATGGGGAATGACGTTCCCGCGGGCACATTCGGCAAGAAGTTCACCACGGTTTCCCGTTGGCTGAAACAACTCAAGAATCACCCGTTGCATCTGCCGGGAACGTTGTTAAGGCAGAAACTGGAATCTATCATGGAACACGTGGATTGCTCCGTGGGCATCTTTGTCAACCGGGGTTTCACGCACGCATCTTACATCCTGCTACTCGTGGATAATGAAACTGACCTTTTCCTGTTCAATTACGCGCAAACCCGTCTGGGAGAACAAAGTATGACGATACGCATCTGCTTTACAGACGAACACCCGAACGAAACCGTGCTTGCCCGAGTCACGTCCGACTTCGTGCAACGCAATACCGCGAAGTTTATTCTGGATAAACCTCTGGTTACCAATCCTCTCGCAGAGGACAAAGAAAGCCTGTTGGTTTTAAGTTACGCAACTTGTCAGAAACTGTCGAAAGACCAGAATCTGTTTGCCAAGTTACCCTCACTTCTAATCATACGGCCTCAAATAAATACGGAAAATACAAATAAATAGATATGGAATTTTTTATCATTATAGGACTTATTCTTTTAAATGGAGTGCTCGCCATGTCGGAGATAGCGATGGTGTCGGCACGTAAATCGCGTCTTGAGACGGAAGCCAGAACAGGGAACAAATCTGCTCGGCGGGCTTTGAAACTCGCCAACGAGCCGGATCGTTTCCTGTCGACCGTCCAAATCGGGATCACCCTTATCGGTATCCTTACCGGTCTTTATTCGGGACAGGCTTTAGCCGGGGATCTCGCCGTATGGGTGGAGAAAATAGAGGCATTGCAACCTCACGCCCTGCTAATTTCTAAAACAATCATCGTGATCGTGGTGACTTACCTGACTCTAATCTTCGGGGAATTGGTTCCGAAACGTATCGGGATGGTTGCTGCCGAACGGATGGCCAAGATTATTGCCGCCCCGATGGACATACTCTCCCGTATAGCATCCCCGTTCGTGTGGCTGCTCTCTGCCAGCACCTCATTTATGATGCGGGTACTCGGTCTTAATAAAACAGGCAGCAATAAAATCACGGAAGAAGAGATCAAGGCTATCATACAGGAAAGTACCGCGGAAGGCGAGATTCAAGAAGTGGAACAGGACATCGTGGAGCGTGTATTCAATCTCGGCGACAGGGATATTGCCTCCATCATGACGCATCGCAGTGATCTGGTATGGCTTAATATCACGGACTCCAACGACCGGATTCGTGAAATAGTCAAAACAAACCTACACACGATTTACCCCGTGTCGGATACCAAACTGGATAATATTGTAGGTGTCGTGTTCCTAAAAGACCTCTTCGGAAAGATCGACGCACCGGACTTTAATCTGAAAGCCCTCGTCCGTCCCCCGCAATATTTTCCGCAAAACCAAAGCGTGTACAACGCGCTGGAACATTTGAAACAAGGACATCTCAAATACGGGCTGGTCACAGATGAATTCGGGAGCATCGAGGGTATCGTAACCTTGAAAGATATCGTGAAAGCCCTCATCGGCGACGTTCCCGAAATAGGTGAAGAACCGGATATCGTGCAACGGGATAACGGGACATTCCTCGTGGACGGTCAATGTCCCTTCTATGATTTTCTCGCCTATTTCGACATGGAATTCCTATACACGAACCACTATTATAACACGTTGAGCGGTCTGATCCTAAAAATACTGGAACACATCCCTCGCACCGGGGAAAAACTGGTATGGTATAACTTCGAATTTGAAATCGTGGATATGGACGGGGCACGTATAGACAAGGTACTTGTCAAAATAAATAAAGAGTAAGGACTTATTAAAGTTCCTTACTCTCACACCATCAACACCTTGCAACATTATTTGGTCTTTATGGTATCTTGTGTATATCACTTATGATCCCCGCACTCGTGGTTACAAGCAATGCCCGAATCCAACAGAAAACCCTTGAGGTAACCTTCCGTGACTTTCCGCACATCACCCTTGCAGCCGCGAAGTACTTTTATTCCCTGCTCGCTTAATTTATTCAAAGCACCATCCCCCATACTTCCGGCAAGCATGACGGTAACACCTTTCTCCCGTAACACGGCTGCAATATCCGATTTACAACCGCATCCTTGCGGAGAAGGAAGCGTTTCAACACTTGTAATGTTTTTCATGTCGTCGACGGTAAACAAGGTATAATACTCACAATGCCCGAAGTGGTCGTCCACCGCGTTGTCTTTGGTTGGTACAGCAATTCTCATGATTAAATTCCTTTCTTTATAGTTTCTATTGAAAAATCACTCTTTATAGATAGAGGAACAAATGTACTGTTTTTTTTATTGAATAGTACCCCTAGGCAGAAATAAATATTTATTCATTACGAATAATGATAAACATCTTTTCATAAAAACTCGCTAACCGAAACTATTACAAGGCCATTTTTCTCATTCCATACAACTTATTGTAATATTCATTATTATTTCTAACTTTGTAATGGAAAGAAAATTACCCACACAAGCATGACGAAAACACAGCTTAGAAGGGTAGAGTTAGAAGATGAAAAAAAGAGTGTTGGCATTTATAATTTTACTTTGAAAGGAAGGAGAAAAGTGAAAGTAAAATATATAATTCGATATTTATATGCAATACAAATAAATTTATATATAGACACAATACTTGTTGAAAAAGGATTTATTGTACACGATATAAAAAGCTAAAACGGGCAATAATTAACAGGTTTAAAAACCTCTTAAGATTTATGCTTGAACAATGAAAAAAAAGAATGTTCGATGCACGGGGATAGGTATGTCAAAATTTTAACGGGAATTAAAGTCTGACATGAATCGAGGGAAAAGATAGAACCCGGAGAATCGAAGAATTAACAACCAGCTAAACCAATATGAACAACAAGATTATAGAACATCCGAGTTGTCATAGTGTTGACAATTTGAATAAACCACAAATAGAAACTGTTAGTATTCCGAAAGGTACAACGGGATGCTTGGAACTTAATCATAACGAGGTTGCTTTTTTCTTGGAAAGGCGCTTGAAGTTTATCTTCGGTAACTTCCATGAACACGAAAGCAAGAAAGGGCAAATTCTATTTCTCCCTGTTGGAGAACGATATTTTTATCGCGCACCGACTAATGCTATCGTCATGGTCTTCAGGTTGCATGGTCCGTTAAAACTGTGCGACAACTACCCCGTGGAGAAACTATACGGAGCGAAAGCCTTTGTTACGGGAAATAATTGCAAACCTCGGAAAGAAAAACTAAACATGTTACAAATTAATTCACACCTATGGCATTTCCTTGACGGGATAAATAATTGCCTCACGGACGGGATCAATTGTAATTACTATTTTGAATTGAAAATCAAAGAGTTCTTCTTATTATTGAGGACATATTACACGAAGGAAGAAATTCACGACTTTTTCCAACAGATACTGACAAAGGACACCATATTCTCTGAATTTGTGAGACTTAACAGTAAACGTTTCCGAACGGTTACAGAAATTGCAGACGCGATGAATCTATCGCCGAAGCAATTCGCTAAAAAATTCGTGGAGATATTCAAGGAAACTCCTTACCAGTGGATGAAAGCAAACAAAGCAAAGGTTATTCAAGATGAAATCACCTCGACCAACAAGCCTTTCAAACAGATAGCTTACGAAAACGAGTTCAGCACAATTGCCCAATTCACGAAGTTTTGCAAGAAAGAAATAGGTAAAACACCCAGTAGTATAAGGGCCAGTGTAGAGTAAACAAATCTGTGTCCCAAATAATTTGCAAAAATTCACGGGGACATTTAACAAGACTTCTAGCAACAGAAAGAAGGCAGGATAATTCCAAGAGGATCACCTATATTAATAAGTTATTCAAGCAGATAGCATACAGAAACAAGTTTAGTTCGATGACTTGATTCACGGTATTTTATACCATGAAAATAGGCTCAACACCCACTTGTATAAGGGTTGGTGTGAAATTGCAGGCTGAAATTGCAAACAAAAAGGGAGAAATTGATAAATACAATTTAATACTCATAGCGTATTTTTGACAAACCATTTAGGGTTAAAGGTCTTTCCGGAAATCACCCGAAGCCGGAAGTAAAATAGTTGAAGTCCGCAATACATATTAATGATTCAACAAATTCGGGTAGGATTGATGTTACGATATGGAGGGAATTTTTAAAAAGATTAAAAGGGATAGATTCAGAGGTATGCTTATACTGCTCTTGACCATTTGTGTGGCTTGTATCGACGAGATGCAAACCCCGGTCAACGAGGAAGCATACATATCTATTGATGGAATTATCAGCCGGGCACACAATGGTGTGCATGATGGTGATTCGGAAGATTACATTGTTAATACGCTTCGCGTCATGGCATTTGACGCACAAGGTGACATTAAAAGTAACAAACAATATAATATAGGAGTTAGTACAACGATTAAACATCCGATTAAAACGGGAATATATAACCTAGTGTTCATTGCCAATGAACCCCATAATATATCTGTCGTTAACGCATTGGATGGAGTGACGTCACAAATTGACTTTGACACGATTTCTTTCCCCGCCTCGGCTTTTACATCCGAAGAAATTATTCCAATGATACAAAGAGTGGATAACGTGGAAATCCTAAGCGGTGGTAAAATCAAGGTTAATGGCGGAAGTGAAGCCTCACTTTTAAAATTAGTCCTAAACAGACTTGGAGTACGCCTTGACATTATTTTAAAAGCAAAGGAAAACCTGAGTCAGGCGTTTGCCGGAATTACTTTCAGTAATATCCCGGACAGAGTACCCTTGTCTGCCAACTATAATATTGCACAAATTAACCGTAACGTAACCCGCACCCTTACCCCGACAGATAACGGCAGTCATTTCTCGGACGAAACACCTTCGGGAGCCGACATCGTGTGGCAAAAAAAAGTGACTAGGATTATCGTACCCTCTAATTACTTTACTCCTACATCCGTCCAAAGCAACGCGATGAAAATGACAGTAAATTTAGAAGATAAATATAACCCGGATGCCAATCTGAGAATCGAAAATAATAATTATACACTCCCGGCAAACACGAAACTGGACGTGATCGCCACGATTAAGATGCCGTTGGAAGTCAACATCAAAGCATCCGAATGGAGCCCGCTCTGGAATAACTGGATTGTTGATGGCGAACGCATGTTAAACGTATCCCAAATAGAGGCAACAATAACGCCGCTGAACGGAGTACGAATTTCGTTCTCGTCAAATATGCCTCACGTGTGGGTTGCCGAAAACTGTTACGATCAGAATAATCAACCGCAACTCACGGCAGCTTTATTCAATGAATTAGTCGGAAGTTGGTGGAATAATGAAAACCCTAGCCGCTTTGTTTACAATTACGATCCAACCACAGGTATTGGAGAAGGATACATGGACATTATCATCCAAGGTAGTCAAAGCGGATTTACCGTGGGACAAATCAATCAACATAAACTCGTATTATGTGCCGGATTGGAAAAAAATGACAAAGGAAACCTGCAACGGGAGATCACGATCAACACGAATATGCTTTTCGATCATGGCTACTACAACGAAATGGTGAGTAGAACCGATTACGTGAGTACATTCCACAAACACAGCGAACGCGGGGAACGAGTAATTTCCAATTTCCGTAATTTCACCACATGGAATGGCACGGAATGGAATGATGTCAGGGTATTCGATTCCAATGGAGTTGAAACAACAGACCATGGTTGGTTTGATTATCAATTACAATGGAAAGCAAAGATTATTTCAGGAGATGATTTCTTTGTTATCAGCCCGACACCGAGTTTTGACCCGCATTTAGGAACCGACACACCCGACAATCCGGAAAGATATCCGGTAACCGACGGAAGAACCGAAATCACGGGATACGGGAGGACTTACTTCCGCGTGGGGATGAAAAATCAATACGCGACAGGAAGCACGAACAAGTATGGAGCTATCGAAGTCACCGTATATGACTACAGTCAACAAGCCATTGCCACTTACACGATTTATGTGCGTCAAGGTGAAACGGACGACTATCTGATGCGCCCCGGCGATGCCATATTAGGCGGCTCCATGCAAGGTGCATCACGGAGTAAAGCAAGAAAAGTACCGGCTTACAATTTAACCGCACCGGAATTTAAAACAAACCCGTGGACAACAACGGAATATGTAAAGTTAACCCCGTCGCAATACACGGGAGGTCCGGGTTACGCGAACTATTTTACCGATTATCCTTCGCAGGCAGGGGCACATTTCCTCGGGATGATTCCCTCGTACAAGGATGCGGCTTACACGGCTTACCAACGGAGAGCTTATACCCCGTTCAAAGATATCATATCCAACTGGATAGATAAAGACAACGGTGTTATAAATGATTGGGAAGAAGAAAACTATGGTACAATTTACTGGGGAACCGGGACAAATCGTGCTGATAACGAAGTCTGTCCCCCGGGGTATCACCGTCCTGTCGATTGGTCGGAAACCAGTCGTTCGGGCGAAATGGATACACAAGCAGCTCTTGCATGGTCAGAGATACGTCAAAGTCTGTTCCAGAACCCGCCTTCCGGCGTCGTGAACTATTCACAGTCCGGGAAGCTAAATGCAGTATGGGGCAAGGTCGCCGATGGATTCTATGACCGCCACAGAACTGAATTATGGGGTAGTTTAGCTGTTTCCAGTACAAACGCCAATGCGGCGTATGCGGGTACACTATTCTATAACCCGAATAATTACGCTTCAGTGTTCTTCCCCGGTGCCGGACGTAGAGACGTAGGGTACGAGTATGATATAATAGAAGTACCGGGTAAATTAATGTATATGGGAGGGGCCGGATATTATTGGACAACCGCCTTGGCTCCAAAAGCAGGCGTGGTCGAGTATGGTAGTTCTGTACTATTCGTCAGTGGTCCGCTTTGGGATAAAGCTGTGGGATTCATGAGTCTGAGTGCAAATACCCATGGTCTTTCAGTCAGATGTTTCGTAACAGAAAACATCTCAGTACGATAAATTAAAATAAAGTATATGATGAGTTGGCAAAAATATAACATACAATTTCTCTTCACCTTAATCATGGCACTGGTATTGTTCGCCTCGTGTATCGACGAGACAACAGTTCCGGAAGAGGAGCCTGTTGTGTCTGACGACAAGGTACAACTCGAATTGTTTACCAGAATTGACCCGTACAATATCCCAAACGCGCGTTCCATGGCCAATGAATATTACGTGGACACGAAACCTTGGATACTTGTATTCAAAGGGAATGATGCCAAATTCGCGGAAGCCGTTCAGGTTATAGAAGTCAGCGGAATCAACAAGAGATACGCCGTCCTCACGAAACAATCGGAACCGTGTTGGTTATTGATTCTGGCTAACCCGCAAGACTATTTCTACACGAGTGCCACACAAAGTTATACTTATTCCGTGGGAACCTTGGGAACTGCCTTGCAGGATAAATCATTGAGCGAGGCATGCCGGATGCTGCGCACCCAACCGTTGAATAACCCGCAAACCACGATACCGTTCGTGAACACAACAAACAGCATACCACTCCCGATGAGCCACGTGGAAGACTTACCGGACGGGATAAACGAAAGCACGAAAATAGGAAGTACCAATCAACAGATTGAACTTACCCGTGCTGTCGCAAGAGTGGAAATAATAGACAAAACAGCCAACTCCCGTTTTGACTTCAAAGGTATAACAATGGTCGCAAATGCTTCAAGACAAGGACTATTACATAATTTCACCGGCACACTGGAAAATATCCCCGCCGATCAAACAGAATACAGGCACGATGCTTCGTATTCGGCAGACATCGTTCAAGCCGTTCTGGAAGGAACAGAAAAGAACACGACAGCAAGTCCCGTTTATCTTTACGAGGCAAAAGATCAAAATGACATATATCTGATTATACGTGCTACTTATGACGGAGAAGAATGTTTCTACAAATTGGCCATTGTCGATGGAGAAGGAACACGCATGGACATAAAAAGAAACCAACGGTACATATTCAATATCACTCAAGTCAGAGGTAGCGGTTATTACTCGGTAGCTGATGCGAAAGCATCCTTGGCATCAAATACAAACTTGGATTACACGATCACCGTACGCGACGAATCTTCCTATGAAATAAGTTCGAACAACGATTATTACATGGGAGTCAGTAACTCACATTACATCGTATACGGCGATGTCGGTACAACCAGAGAATTTCACGCTTTCACGTTATCGACAGACTGTATACGCCCGTTCCCCGATAAAAGAACGATCACGGTTTCTCCCGGATTGACATTGACGAACCCGGGTACTAATGTACTCCCCATCGTCACGAATACCAGCCCGGAAAAGACGGAGATTAAGCTAAGACTCGATGCCGCATTCAGCACGGGTACCGTCAAACTGGAACTGGGAAATCTGGAAAAAACAGTAAATATCGAACGTCGGGATAGATTATCCCGGCTCGAGAACACGCTGACTTTCCCCGAATTCTACTGCCTATCCGGTTACGTGGAAGAAGATGATGCCAAGAACTGGATTCAATTACATTCCTCTTCCGGTGCACGGGACGTGACAGACCAGATTATCGTGGAAGACGGAGTCATAAAAATATACGTGACAAGAAATAGTTCAGGGAAAAGATACGGCACAGTCTATCTGACGACCATACAGAATCCCGGAACGTCGGCAAGTCACATCGTGCGTATCAAGATATATATAACGCAACAAGAAGTAATCAACGTGTAATTAAATAAAGAAAAGATGACGATATTAAAAAAGGTACTGATAGCAACGTTGTTCATGGTCGGGTGGATACTACCCGAGGCGAACGCACAAAAAGTTGCCGTGAAAAGTAACTTATTGTACGATGCCACCACGACAATCAACCTTGGAGTGGAAGTTGGCTTGGCACGCAAGTGGACATTGGATGTACCCTTCAATTACAACCCGTGGAAACCGGCCAACGGCAGACGATTGGCACACTTCGGCGTGCAACCGGAAGTGCGTTATTGGTTCTGCGAGCGTTTCACCCGTATGTTCGTCGGGGTACACGCACATTACGCCGATTTCAACGTTGGTGGCTGGCCTAACTGGTCG